>JAALLA010000087.1 GCA_011087765.1 Pirellulaceae bacterium | reverse complement strand
AACGGTCAGCGATTGAACTTGGATTTCCGAGGTGATTCGTTGCGGGTTGGTGATGCTCAAATTGTAGTGACTGATATTCCCTGCTCCAATGGTGTAATACACGTTATCGATACTGTGTTGATTCCGGAGTTCAATGCGATTCCAGCGACCGCTCAGGCAGCCGGCCAGTTCAACACGCTTGTCGCAGCAGTCGGAGCGGCAGGCCTTGCAGACGTGCTCGGCAGTGAAGGGCCGTTTACAGTCTTCGCACCAACCGATGAGGCGTTTTCAAATCTGCCTAGCGGTACGGTCGAGACACTGTTGAAGCCTGAAAACAAGCAGGACTTGATCAACATTTTGAAGTACCACGTCATCGCAGGTCGCGTTTACGCCAGCGACGCTGTGAAAGCGGGGAAGGCAAGTACACTTCTCGGTCGGTCTGTGGACGTTGGGCTGATGGCTTCGGGCATTACAGTGAACAACGCGAAGGTGATCGTCAAAAACATTGATACCACCAATGGCGTTATCCATGTCATTGATTCCGTCCTGATCCCCGGAGTAATGTCACGGACCGCGGCGATGGATGTTCTTGCTTCTGCAATCAGCGAAGGGGCACCGGTCTACAACGCTGGGAACCACGGAAAGTGTTGCAAACTGTATATGGACGCCATGGAATCCATTGTTGGTGCGGGCGTCGACAATACGGATGACCGAACCATGGAAATGGTTTCGGCGACGATTCGGATGGCCGAGCGTACTCACGATACTACCGAACGAGCCTGGGTCCTGCGTCGAGGGATGGATTCGCTGTACGGATCGCTCTCTTCACCACGCGTCATGAGAACGCAGTTCAAGAAGTAAATCGCGTTTAAAGCAGCATTCGCAAAACTGCGGTAATTTGTTTTAGATTCTAAGGACGGCTCGGATTCGAGCCGTCCTTTTTTTGTTTCCGATGATTCCGAAAGAGACAGATATGAAATTAGCCCGGTTTTGGGCTATTTCCGATGTTTTTGTGTGCCTCCAGAGAGATTACAATAAAACCGGCTTGAAAAGCATCTTAAACGCGGGGCAAATCAACGATTGGCAGTCTTGTCAAATTGATAGATAGCGTGTCGCTCGGCGACCGTTGATTGGGTTCAAACAGCTTTCGATTGAGTTCAAGTTTGTTAGCTGGTGTGACATTACAATTTAAAAGGGCAGACCATGATTAATCGCCGCAACGTGCTACAGGGAATGGCGGCTGGCGTAGCGTTGGGTTCGACCTCGCTAGGCTCAACGTCTCTTGATAGGCAAGGTAAGAAACAGGGCGGAGCTGGTTCACCGAAACGTGTTGTCTTCTTCCTTCAGAATCAGGGATTCGATCCCGCGACTTGTGTGCCTACAGGTATGAAGGAAAGTGGTACTCTGGCAGGTGTGGACCTGCCCGAGCCAATCAGTCCGTTGGAACCTTACAAGGACAGACTTCACATCATCGACGGGCTGCATGGTCGGCACACAAGCCCCTCTCACAGCGCATTTTTTGGCGCTCTTGGTGGATATCGGGGTGGAATTGGCGTTCCCCCTGCCGGGGCAACGATTGATCATGTGATTAGCGGTCAGCTTCCAGAAACGTTGCTCCCCCATTTATGTATCGGGATGGATGCAATTGAAAACATGATTTCGCGCCCAACGCTCGCCACGCTATCCGCAACCGGTGCAGGGAAGCCCGTCTTCATGCATTCAAATCCAAAGTTGCTCTATCAGATGTTATTTGGTGGAATTGCTACCGGGGATGTCAAGCGTAAATTTGAAGCGAGGTCGGTTGTCTTCAATCGAATCGAGGAGATCGCCCAACAGCGATCCAAGACATTGCCAGCGAGTGAACGCGAACGATATGGCGGCTATGTAAATGGGTTTCGTGAAATCAATGGACTCCGAGAAAAACTTGATACCGTTTCGGATCATCTTCGTAAATTTGCCCCAGAGTACGATGACAAATTTGTGAATCCTGAATTTGAAACCGATTGGCATGATTCGCTTCTTGAAATTGGGATTTCGACACTTAAAGCGGGGCTTACCAATGTGCTTACGATCGGTTCGGGGAGGGGTGAGATTTTTGGATCGTGGAAGGGCTTGGGGGTTGTCCCAGCGGGGCATAATCTGGGACATATGAAACAGCCCAACAATCCAATCTGGATCAAGATTCGTCAGTACAATTGCCGGATGCTGGTCAAGCTGATTGAGGAACTTGAATCCATTCCCGAAGGTGATGGTTCGATGATGGACAATACGTTGATTGTCTACACCAGTAATAATGCTGACAAACAGCATACTGCGGGAGCGAATTGGCCGTTTATGTTGCTTGGTGATTTGAGTGGCACATTGAAGACCGGTCGGTACACACGCGTTGGCGGGAAGCGACCCATCAATGCTCTATACACGACGTTGCTGCACGCGATTGGTGCTCCTTGTGATCGGTTCAATATGGAAAAGAACATCGCAGGTAAGTACGACACGCATCTAGGTCCGATTGAAGAATTGTTGGCCTAACTAACCTGGTTTGGGAAGAGATGTTAGTTGCAATGGTCGCCACTCTACGATTGAGACATGCTATGAAGAATAGAACACGGATATTGGTTGGAGTTGTTTTCTGTTTTCATTTCTGTTCTGCGTTGATAATCGCGGATGATAGGCTTGATTTTTCGAACGCGGCCAACTCTTTCTTCAGTGCAAATTGTCTCGAATGCCATGACGCCGATACCCAGGAGGGAGGGGTTTCAGTTCAGGGTTTATCTGAAATAAACGCCGAAAACTCTGGTTTATGGAAACAGATTTGGGAGCAGGTGGCTCTCAATGAGATGCCGCCACGCGATGAAGTTACCCGGCCCGATGCGATGGCGCGATACCAGTTCAGTCAACGGATAACCGAAGGGTTGGTCATTGCCTTAAAAGATGTCGGGGGGTTTAAGACTCATCTTCATCCTTCCAAGGGCAATCATCTGGAACATTCTCTTCTATTCGATCGTCAATATTCAACGGAACAGCTAGAGCCTTCTTCGTCGCCGGCACGGATTTGGAGAATTCAACCTCAGGAGCACCTTGCCCGACTAAACGCACTTATCAACTTGGAACCGGAGTTTGATCCACGGCGACCGGGTGTGAGGACTCGGGGGGATAGAATTCTTCCCAATCCACAGGGCGAAGTTAAGGTTTACTTTGGCTTGGATCGAGTGATTGGTTGGGTTGGAGGAACTGCGGCCTACGCGGCGGCGATTACAGGCTTTCCACCGGTTTTGTCTACCGAAGATGCTCATGGGTTAAGGAATTATGCAGGTCAATATTCGGTTAACGGATCCGAGGCGACGCAGATCGCCGGGTTGGCGGAAGATATTCTCAAGTTTATGGCTTATGGACCGGATGCTGAGGAGTATCAATTCGCCGATCGCGTTGGAGAGATTGACAGTAAGTACAAGCATGGTGACCTGCGTGGGTTGTCGCAAAGTCTGTTCTACAGCAAGAAGATAAAACGGCCGTTGACTCCCGTATATGAGCTTGTTCAGGAGGACGAGTTTACTGCTGACGCGAAAACAGCCGCGATAACCTATTTGTTTGAAGCGTTAACCGGCCGCCAACCAAAAGCGGATGAATCAAAGCAATACCTTTCTATCCTTGATCAAGCGATTAATGATCTTGGTAAAGAGGAAGGTGTGATACTCGGATTAACGCCAATATTTTTGGATCGCGAAGCGGTGTTTCGGCTGGAGTTGGTCGAATACGGCAAACCTGATCGGTTTGGGCGCGTGATGTTGCAAGGTGAAGAACTGGGCTTAGCCGTCAATGCTGCGTTTAGCTACCTGCCACCGGATCAGACTTTAAAACAGTCGATGGTTCAAGGGCGGTTGAAAACGAGAGAAGATGCCGCCCGCGAAGTAAATCGAATTCTGTCTGATCCAGCGATTCGAAAGCCTCGGGTGCTTCAATTCTTTCGCGAGTATTTCGATTACGATCGTGCCGGTTCGATCTGTAAAGATACACCTGCCCTGACTGCGGCCGGCGGAGATAATAAAGGGACCAATCATTATACGACCATGAACGGAATGACCTCGCATACAGATCGTCTGGTTGAATTGATTTTGGCAGAAGACAAACAAGTCCTTTCAGAACTTCTGACGACCAATCGAGTTGTAATATCACCTGGCACTGATCTTCGTTATTTTAGCGAATTAGAAAAGTTGGTTAAAAAACTCCCCAAAGTTCCGAAGGGAACTCGCATTTCCGATGCTGATCGTGGTTATGTCGAATTACCCAAAGGAGAAAATATTCATGTACGCGTGCCTCAGGTCGTAAAGAACGGAAGAACTCAGCGTAACTTGACGGAACTTCCTGCCGACCAGCGAAGGGGTGTTTTGACGCATCCAAGCTGGTTAGTTTCTCATTCGGATGCAATGGATAATCACGCCATCTTAAGAGGACGGTGGGTTCGCGAACGGTTGCTTGGTGATTCGGTTCCCGACATTCCTATTACCGTCGACGCGATGCTGCCCGACGAACCGGGGGAGACGCTTCGACACCGTATGCGTGTCACCCAGGAAACAGAGTGCTATCGGTGTCATCGGAAAATGGACCCACTCGGACTGCCCTTTGAGATGTTCAGTCACGCCGGTCTCTATCGCACCACTGATAATGGCAAAAAGCTCAATACTAAGGGCGCAATTATTGATAGTGGGGATCCTGAACTCGATGGTCCCGTTAAAGATGCTCTTGAGATGATTGACCGTCTAGCGGCTAGCGAGCGAGTGCATCAAGTTTTTGTTCGGCATGCATTTCGGTTTTGGATGGGGCGTAATGAAACCATCCATGACGCGCCGGTGTTGCAGGACGCCTATCGCGCATACCGGGATAATGGCGGTAGTATGAATGCCCTTTTGGCATCGCTGTTAACTTCGGATGCTTTTCTCTATCGTAAGGTTTCCAAACTAGAAACGCGAAATTAGAAACTAAAATTGTGAAATTCGTTTCCTGTATTTAGTGACGCTGCGGAGGGAAATGCAAAAACCCTTGGTCGGTTTCGATTGAGAAGTTGAGATGAATGTTTGGTGATTAAATGTTTGGCGATTAAATGTTTGGCGATTAAATGTTTGGCGATTGGTTGTTGAGAAAACGTGAGTCAGTACTGAGTTGTTAGTTCCAAAAATCTGTCAACCGGGCTTACGTGATATGAGAAAATGAAAGGTGTAGAGGAAATGTTGTTTAAGATCATTCCAATTCTGATTGCGTTATTGGTTCCAATCTCTGAGTTGCGTGCAGAAGATCCGAATGTCATCTTAATTTTTATAGATGATTTGGGCTGGAAAGATGTGGGTTGCTACGGAAACGAATTTATCGACACCCCGAACATCGATCAGCTGGCTTCGGACGGTATGCGGTTTACTGATTTTTACGCTTCGGGAGCTGTTTGTTCTCCCACGCGGTGTGCCGTTCAATCAGGGCAGAATCAGGCTAGGATTGGAATTACGGCTCACATTCCCGGTCATTGGCGGCCTTTCGAAAGAGTCATCACTCCACTCACGACGATGGCGCTCCCTTTGGACACTGTGACGGTTGCCGAGTCGATGAAAGCGGCGGGCTACTCAACCGGATATGTTGGGAAATGGCATTTGGGGCAGGCGGCGCAATTCCAACCTCAACATCAGGGGTACGACTTTTCCGCTGTCATCTCGGGGCCACATTTACCAGGGCGTTATCGGGTGATCAACGGAGTCGATCAAAAGCCAAAAAATGGTCAGTACCGGACGGAATTTGAGGCGGATGTTTGCATTGATTTTATTAGTCAGCACCAAAATAAACCTTTCTTTTTAATGCTGTCTCCCTTTGCCGTTCATATTCCTTTGGGAGCGATGGCGTCCAAAGTAGAGAAGTATGAGCAACGCGCCGGTGAGCAGAAACGCGATCTGCCGCATCCCGTTTATGCCGCGATGGTTGAGCACTGTGATGATTTGGTTGGAAGAATCGTAGAGGCCGTGGAGGCAGCAGGACTTACAGAAAACACCATGATTATTTTTACCTCAGACAATGGCGGGCTTTATCGACGTTACGATTATCAACCCTCAGTTGACGATATCGTTGCGACCCAAGATCCATTGAAGGGTGAAAAGGGAACTTTGTATGAAGGGGGAGTTCGAGTTCCGTTGATCGTGAAGTACCCACCTTTGGTTAAAGGCGGTACGGTTTGTTCAGAGCCAACCATCAGCCACGATTTTTACCCAACCTTTGTCGAATTGGCGGAGGGGTCATTGCCTGCAAATCAGACGATCGATGGGGTAAGTTTGCTTCCATTGCTTAAGCAACCCGGGACAAATCTGTCGAGGCAATCGTTGTACTGGCACTATCCGCATTATCACCATGGCCGACCGGCAAGTAGTATTCGAGAACGTGATTGGAAGCTGATTGAGTATCTTGACGGAACAGGTGATGTCGAAGTTTTTAATTTAGCGGAGGATATTGGTGAGACCCGGAATCTGGTACAGGAAAAACCTGGCCGTGCCGCTGATTTAAAGAAAAAGTTACAACGGTGGCGAACGGATGTCTCAGCTCGAATGCCAGTGGCGAATCCAAACTATCGTCCGGAGAGGGCAGGGGAGTGGTGGCAGATGCGGACTGGAAAGCCAGTTCCAAGTGATAAGCGGAAACGATTTCCACCTACGGAAAAGTCAAAATGAGATTTTCATTTTTATTAATCGTGTGCTGTCATCGTTTTCAAAGGCTTAGCTGTATAGCGTTTTGAGAGGTCGATTTTGGTTCGACGGGGTTCTTAGACGGGGCTCTTAATAACTGGATTCTTAATAAATCGCGATTCATTTTCCATTAAAATTTATTTTGAGCTCACGTTCCGGACCCATGCTGTATGCAGCGAATGTAGCCTTTGTGTAATTTCGGGTCGGTCTAACGCATGGTCTTTGACTTCAGGATTTTGCTCTGCGAGATTGTGTAGCGAGAGAGAAGTTTTTGCAGGATCGGAATGATTCGCACCGATTAGTTTCCAATCCCCGTCTCGAACTGCCCATTTATTCTGCCATTGAAAATGGAGTATTGGGTGAGAGGTGGCTTGATCGGGCGAGTCGATTATCGGTTGGAGGCTTCGTCCGTCTAGTTGGAGATCCGGTGCATCTAATTCGCACCATTGGATGAGACTGGGAAGCCAGTCCATGATCGTGACGGTTTGGTTGCGGACTATTCCCTTGGGTAATTTCGCAGGCCAGCTAACGACTGCAGGCACCCGAATCCCGCCTTCGAGAAAAGATCCTTTTGCGCCAATCCATTTGCCGGTATTTCCGCCGCCGCCATTCGCGCTGTAGTAGTGACCTTTCGGATACCCGCTGGCATGGTCGTCGATATCAATTGCAGTTTTGTTCTCGGATGAATGTCCATTGTCGCTTTGGAAAATGACAATCGTGTTATCCGTCAGGTGAAGGGTGTCCAATTGTCTCAAGACCAAACCAATATAGTAATCGGTAGTGGTGGTAATTGCCGCGTAGGATCGGCGCGGCATGGGTAGATCTTTATAAAGAGCGGCGTGCTCGGGCAGTGCTTGTTCCGGGTAGTGAGGGATGTTGAATCCAAGGTAAAGAAGAAACGGTTTCGTTTTATTTTCTTCGATAAAGCTGAGCGCGCGCTCGGTAATCAGCTTGGGGAAATATTGATCCGGTTGGAATACTTCCGTGGTTCCTTCATAGAGATCGTGATAGCCCTTCCCGTGAAGGAAATAGTGATTGAAATTATCGATAAATCCGTTTCTTATTCCAAAGAACTCGTCGAAACCCTGTTTCCTGGGCCCATGGTTTCGATGAGAACCGACGTGCCATTTACCAAAGAGTGCAGTGCGATAGCCAGCTGATTTTAACAATTCTGCAATGGTCACTTCTTTGAGGGCCATGTTGGTACCGTCCGGGCCTTGCATGTTTCCCTGAGTCCAAGAATTGATTCCGGATCGCTGGGGATGTCGACCGGTTAGAAGTGCCGCGCGGGATGGGCAGCAAACGGTATGAGCATATGCCTGAGTAAATCTAACACCGGTTGCAGCAATTCGGTCAATGTTTGGGGTGTGAAGATCCGTGGATCCATAACAACCGGCGTCAAGCGTACCCTGGTCGTCCGTATAAAATATGACCACGTTTGGTTTGCTTTCGTCTGACGCGGCATCAAGAGATTTGCTGTTTATCGTAACCAAAATTGAGATAGTGCAAACGATTGCTAAGCGGAATGCAAGCGATGAATTTCGAAACGCAGTGGGACTGCTTGACTGAAAATGAAACTTTTTTTGGTTCATCAGGATTGCCCTTGTGGTTACCCAGATTGGTTCGAAATATAAAACCGCAAGTCTAGGGTAATCGCTTTTGTTTGTCATTTATCGTTCGTCATTTATTGTTTGAAATGGAAAGACAGGGACGGTAAATTCAAAGGATCTGCTTTGTGGGGTTTTAAAGTGGATCACTGGGAGTATTGAGAGTTCTGTTTAAGATTTAAGCTTTGAAATCCTTTCAATGCGTCTGTTTAAAATTACCGGTGCGAAATTTCAATTGAGAGCCGTTCCCCTAGTTCCGTTCTCACGAAGTACGAAAAAGAGTGAACCAAGGCACAGGTTTCGTAAACTATTCTGAGTCTGGCGCAAATGCTGAAGAATATTTAACTCACCTGTTTGTCTGGTTTGGCGCGGGCGGTAGATGCTCATATCATAAGGTATCGACTTCAAATGAATCCTAATTTGATGCGCGAACTTAACTCAAACAACTTAGACACGCTAATCTCCCAGATGGAGCTCAACAATGCCAAGAATTAATCGTCGTACCTTTGTCGGACAATCGTTAGCTGCTGCGGGGGTGATGACCATTGGCACCGGTGCCGCGAGGCCAATTTCTTCGAATGATAAAATAGGTGTTGCGGTTGTTGGAGCGGGCGGGCGCGGTGGTAGTCACATTAATGCGTGGCTGAAAGATTCTCGTACCGAAATACTCTATGTCGTTGATGTGGATGAAAATGCGGGTAATCGACGTTGTGATATGATCGCAGGGGAGCAGGGAAATCGCCCAACCTTCGTAACGGACATGCGGCGAACTTTTGATGACAAGGCGGTCAATGCTGTTAGCACAGCTACGCCTAATCATTGGCATGCTCTCTGCGGCGTTTGGGCCATGCAGGCGGGGAAAGACGCTTACATCGAAAAACCGATTTGCCACAATATCGCAGAAGGTAGCGCACTGGTCGCGGCTTCAAAAAAATATCAACGCGTATGTCAAACTGGGACTCAGTGCCGAAGTAATCCCGCGATTCAGGACGCGGTGAAATTTATGGCAGACGGTGGAATCGGTGAAGTGAAATTCGCACGAGGCCTGTGTTATAAACGTCGAAAGTCGATTGGGAGCCTGGGGGATTATCCAATTCCGGGCGAGATCGATTTCAACTTGTGGAGTGGTCCCGCTGAATTCAGTCAACCAAGAAATACGAGGAAGCGTTTTCATTACGACTGGCATTGGCAACGCCGTTATGGAAATGGAGATTCAGGAAATCAGGGACCCCATCAAACGGATATCGCTCGCTGGGGGCTTGGAATAAATGAACACCCTCGGAGCGTGGTCAGCTATGGAGGCCGGATTGGCTATCAGGCAGAGCGTAAAGACGCAAACTATGTGGATGCTGGCGACACGGCTAACACGCAGGTTTCCATTTATGACTATGGAGACAAGTGCATTGTCTTTGAAACACGCGGGCTTGAGGTGAAGCCGTCGGCGGACGATGAATTGAATCGACTCTTCGGCAGTTCTAAAGGAAACAAGATCGGCGTCGTGTTTTACGGTTCGGATGGATATCTTGTGCAAAAGTCTTATACGAATTGCGAGGCATTTGATAAGAACTTTAATTCGATTAAGACATTCAAAGGATCAGGGAATCATTTTGGCAACTTTCTGGATGTTTGTGAAAGTCGTAAAATGGAAGACCTCAATGCAGACGCGTGGGAGGGCCATTTGTCAGCGGGCTTAAGCCACCTCGGAAATATTTCATATTACCTTGGTGAAGATAATAAAGTCTCGGTTGCGCAAGCAAACGAAGTTCTCAGTAATATTAAAAGTCTTGATGCTAACGACGCAACTCTGAACAGAACCGTCCGTCATCTTGAAGATAACAACGTTGATCTCAAAAAATATCCCATTTCGATGGGGCCGCATTTAAAATTTGATCCGGGCAAAGAGGTTTTTCCAGACGCCCCTGAAGCTACGGAAATGGTTACCCGGAGTTACCGAGAGGGTTTCGTTTGCCCCCGGGCCGTCGACGTTTAATCTTTTAATTGCCGGTGGCATCAATTTATTAAGTGATCAGGGATATTTTACTGGTGTGTACGCTTGGTATTTGGAACGGGCACTTATTTTTTGCGATTTGGTAAGCTCAGAAATAAACTGGTTGTTAAGACAGTTGTTCGAACTGGTTTTGATGGATTGATGATTCAATGTCGGTTAAGGGCATGACAGTGAAGTTAGTATCTCTCTTTACTGCATTGACTATTATTTGTTTCGTCCACGCGAATACTGTAACCGCGGACTTAATTCCTCCGGGCTATCATGCAGTCGACCATACTATCGTATTTGTTGATTCTGAGTTGTTAAAGCAAGTTCGGATTATCGCAGCACCAGTGGCAGGTTTTGGCGGTGCTATTGAGATTGAAGCCGGGGTGCCGTTTTCGTTTTCTAGCAAATATGGGACGCGGATATATCTCGTTCCACAGGACGCAATACTGCCGACTCGGTTTATGAAACCCGAACTGCCTGAATTTCCATCGTGTCCACCACCTGTCCACGAGATAAACTATTTGCCGTTCTACAATCCGATAACATCCGTCGTATCAACTTGTAAACTCGTGGAAGCCAATGAAAATAAAATAGTAGTCGAGTTGTTGGGAAGCGAAGAAAAGGGATCGCTTGGTTTTCCACTCAATCAGCGATTTGGCATCGGTGGCTTGGTTCTGATTAGTGGAATTGGGTTTTTAGGTTGTGTTTTGATATGGCGAAATCAGCGTAGAACCAATGTTGCGACGGATGAGTCGGGTGTGGAGGAATAGAACCGATGTTCATCTTTTACCTGCTGATTTTAGCAACGAATATTGCAATCGAAATTGGCGTCACAGCATTAATTGGCAAGTATTGCGTTTGCCAGACGCCGCTAATCACAGTAGTGCTGAGTTGTCTGTCATTAAACCTCGTAACTCACCCCATCGCCTCGCTTGCTTTCTATGAGCTAACGCTTCCTATTTTGCCAATCGAGTTGTTTATTTTTCTAATGGAAGCTCTGGGGTATAAGCTACTCGTCCGGGCAAGCTGGCGCATTTCATTTTTGATGTCAGGACTGGCAAATCTAGTTACGTTCGCCGTTGGATTATTTTTTATCTAGGTTTGGACTTGAATGGAGAACGCCCCTCTGGTTAACCTGTTGCTCCTTGTCACTTAATAGAGTCGATCGACTTCGCTCGTTCCAATGCATGATCGCAGAGAACGACTTTTCTTGCTTTCAATTTTAGGCCAAATTGGTTTCAGTTTAGCCATTCGAATTTAACTATGCTTAAATCTCTACTCGGAATCGCTCCACAGCGGGAGCGAGATGGTTCTTTCCGTCCCTCACGACTCGCCCTCAGACTCGCTACCTCTGACGTTACGGGGTACGAAAATTGTTCGTATGAGGCCTATCAGGGCAAACGCTCAAAAATCATTGTCGTGTTCACTGAGCAAAAGAACATGACCATGAAAAATGGACGAGAATTTTCGACCGGTAATCATCCTGTGGAGGCATTACTGCCGATGCTGCATCTAAAAAATGCGGGATTTGATTTTGAAATTGTTACTCCCACCGGCAAACCGGTTGTCTTTGAGATGTGGGCAATGCCAACCAAAGATGCGGCGGTTTTAGCTATTTACAAGGAATTGAAGTCACGATTTGAACAACCGAAGTCGTTGCAACTGGTTGTTGATTCTCTGGACGGTCAAGCCGGTTCGTACGCTGCCTTGTTTATTCCTGGTGGCCATGGCGCAATGTTGGGGCTCCCTGATGATCAAAACGTCGCCACAGTTCTACGTTGGGCGCATAATAACGAATTATTCACCATTAGTCTTTGCCATGGTCCGGGTGCCTTTCTTGCGACCACTTTAGGGAGTCGAGAATTCCTCTATTGCGGTTACGAAATGGCAGTTTTCCCGGATGCTGTCGATAAAAAAACACCATGGGTTGGATATCTCCCCGGGCAGATGCCGTCAGAATTAGGCGCCCAGTTGGAAAAACTAGGGGCGAAGATTATTAACTCCAAAGCGGATGCCACTTGTTGCCTCGATCGAAAGTTAATTACTGGAGCGAGTCCGGACGCCGCAAATGAGCTTGGAAAACTGGCGGCAATGACTTTGCTAGAACATCTAAACACGGTCGAATCGGGTGCCGCCCCGGAAACCCCTTAGAAGCCCGGTAGCCGAGCGTTGTCGTTCTCGTATTCGACTTGTTTACTCCAGCCAATTGGGATTTATTGGCCTCAAACTTGAATATTCCACACCACTACTGGTACGAAGTTTTCGTTCACTTGGCGTGCATCCATCCACGTGGAAGCATTATTAAGATTAAATCTCGGTGGTTTATTCATTGGTCCCTGAGCCAATAAACTGGTCAACCAATGGCAAGTAAGAGCGGGAGCTAAGTTCCAAAGAGTGGTGGTCAGATGCAATCAAGTTGCATATGATGGAAGCGAATAGGCAGATGATCATAACTTTGTTTAACGCTAAGGCGTGCATGTTGTTTCGTGGAGGAGGCAAGAATAATGCCTTGGAAAAGAGGAGAGCGGATACCGACAAATTTAATTGTCGGTTTCCTTGGCGCTGGCAAAACGACAGCAATCGCAAATCTTATTGAACAGCGCCCTCAAGCTGAGCACTGGTCGATCTTTGTCAATGAATTCGGAACAGTTTCGATTGACCAGGCTTTGGTTGAATCTAATCTTAAAGAGGTCGCCGTAGAAGAACTTGGCGGGGGCTGTGTCTGCTGTACGATGTCTTTTGCGTTCAAACCACTGCTAGCTCAATTTATTCGACGCTCGAAACCGGACCGTTTAATATTAGAGCCGTCGGGAATAAGCCATCCGGCTAATGTGGTGGACATTTTACGCAGCGAGGATTTTGCCGGTGCAATCGACTTGCGAAATATCATTTGTCTGATTGATCCCAAAGACTTTGATGACCCTCGTAGACGGAATTCGGAAGTTTTTCAGGACCAGGTTCAACTCGCCGATATAGTCGTGATTAATTGGACGGAATCGAGGCCACGGGAGCAAATTGATCGTTGTCTGGAGTGGATCGCGAGTTTTAATCCACCGAAACAAATAATACTGGAAACAAATTTTGGCGCGATCGATTCCCATCTTTTAGATATTGAGTTTACGACGATTCGTTTTCCGCTTTTTGCTGAAGCACATGCCCGGTTAAAGGAAGCGTTGACGCAAGCGGGAACCCGAACGGAAGAGGGCACTGCAGAACCACTGGAGACCCTCAATGTTTTAAGGCAGACAGCGGGGAATTATCAAGAAAATTTTAAGAAAGATCTAAAACTTGAGCCCGGTCGACCGCTTCGTTTTCCAAATGAGGGAACCGGTTTCCACGCGTGTGGTTGGGTTTTCCACGTCGACGATGTCTTTGATCGCAATAGACTGTTTGATTTGCTGGGTGCTGTCAGAGACGTCGTGAGACTAAAGGGTGTCTTTCGCTGCGAGTCCGATTGGTGGGTAATTAACCGTACCAGAGGTGCTATCGATTTCTCAAAATCTACCTATCGGAGAGACAGTCGGCTTGAGATTATTTTTGAAAGTGATCTGCTCAACTGGGATTATCTTGAAGAAAGCTTGATGCTATGTATCAAGCAATAGGCATTAAGAATTTTTAGCGCGATTTCCTTTTGAAATGAGTTCCAGCAACTCCACGTAGACCGATAATATTTTCGGTCTACGCAGAATTCCAGGGAGTGCGGGAGTCCATTTCAGGTCGGTTTCCCATTGGTTTCAATCCAATGTTTTTACCCATGATCTGGCGTTTCGTGGGAGCAAATTTTTGGATTTATTGCATCCCGCCTTGCGCAACTATGCGAGTTGGTTTTCCATGCACTTGAACTGTTTTTGTGATTTCCCATTGGTTCATATCCAGGATTTGCAGTGTCCCATCTCCCGGATTTGTGATGACCGCGATATTTTGATCTGGAACGAAATCGATTCCATGATGACCGGAGTGGCCCTCCACTTTGCTGTTCCCAACGTCAATGGATTTGACAAATTTTAGATCGTCAAATTTTCGATCACCATTCTCATCAAGCGCGAAAACCAATAGTTTATCCGGAAATTCTTCGCTTTCAGCGAAAGCCAATCCATATGGTTTACCACTGACGGTGACGGCGCGAAGCCTACTTAATCGCTGCCCTTCTTCAATGTCTCGGCAAACAAGGCGACTAACTTTGGGAGAGGGAGTCGTCCCGTCGATAACGCAAAGCGCCGGTGGACAACCCTTGCAATTGGCAATACAGATCACATGATTGGCGAATGATTCGAAAGAACCAGTTCGATAACCGCGATTTTCTTCGTCACCCAGTGACAGATGGTGCAGGACAACATTGTCGTTGGATTTTTGGAATTCAAAATCACAGTCAACCCAGTCGATTCCCTCGCTCGGAGCGAAAAAGACGCGATTTCCGCAAGCGGTCGCACCGTGAATGCCACCCGTTGGAAGTTTGAAACTGTACTTCGGCTTGCCTTCGTTGCTGCGTAAGTCGACAACATCAATCCGTCCTGCATTCTCGCCTGCACGATCGATCCAGGATGCGTATGCAATCTGCCCCTTTAATGCAGCAATGGTGATATGGCCTCCACCACCTTGGAAGAAACTTGAACTGGTGCGCCCTTTGTCCGAGTTTACTACCGTAAAGCCGTTGTTTTTATCTTGCGCAATATAGATCTGCTGTCCGTAACGATAAACGTGTGCGGGGTTGCCTTGATTCGTGTCCAGATGTTCCGACAGAAGTTTTGGTAATTTATTGTAATGCCAGTGTGAGTGATCGCCGTGCGACTCTTCCTCGACACCGGTGTCGATTACTAACCAACCGCTCCTTTGTTTTCCATTCAGATTATCCCGCACACCTACAATTAAACTCGTGTCGACTATCTTCATTTGAACAAAGCTGTTTTGCTTAATGTCCATTATTTTCAACCCTTCAACCGGCATTTGTTTTGTCACAAACCCGTCTTCAGTCGAACAAAGATCCGCTGCACAAATCGTGCCCTTGTTTCCATCCTGCCAAAACAGGCGGCATAACGTTTGAGATGTACCGCCGAAGCCCTTCGCTGGGGGTGATTCAGCCGAATTTTTGACTGGTGTGACCCTTTCACTTTCCTTGGACACTTCTTCGTAATTGCACCCAAGGACTGCACAAAGCCCGGACGTAAAAAGCGTTATGAGTTGGAGGTGGATGCGATGAGAAAAATCCCAATGTTGGTTGTTCATTTTTGTGATGCTCGTTCAATTATGTTTTGTGAACCCCACCGGAATTTTGATCAGGCAGCCGAAACAGGCAATTCCAATGAAAGTAAGTTCTCTTGTTAAATAGAAATTTTGAAAGGAATTAACCTGCCTTGGGATTTCCGATCCCGGAAAACAGACTCATTTTTCTTCCGTTGAATTCGAGGCCATTCCACACTGGTCGTTCAAGGCTGCCGCTAAACCAGTACAGTCTTGTACGGTCCTTTGAGTCCTCGCCAATGTACTTTTCTGGTTGACCATCCCACTCGGGGCTGCCCAGTAAATCAGGTCTGTTTTTGAAGAAACTGTCAATTTTTCGATTGTCAGATTCAGAAGCACCGGTTTCAACTAATGACCACAGTTTGTTTTCTGCGGCGATTGTCTGCGGTGGTTCAAATTTTTGTAGGATTGGCCGTGAGTTTTCACATCCAGTTAAAGTGGAGGCAAAACCTACCATTATGAATAGGAGTGTTTTGGAACGACCGGGGTTTCCACGGAGGTTGGAGCGCATATTAATCAACTCCTTCTATGCAATACAAACGGGTGCCCGTGCGAATTAGAATCCCCTGCTCATCAGCGGCAACGCCGTAAACGATTGGATCACGGGAACTGTTTTTGGAGTCTCTGCGCCTTGCGGCAAACGTTTCAGCCATTTTTGTGAGTTCGTTACGCTCAAGTATTCCATCCCCGTTTAAATCGATGTTTTCCATCGCAGAAATCAGTCGCTCAGGAATTTCATCTCCACTTAGTTTTCCATCACGATTTGTGTCAGATTTTAAATAGCTTTGGACCATTCTCGACGTTGGACTTTGTTGTGTCTCGGTCGGTGGATTGAGGCTCCGGTCAGACTTCTGGCTTTTCGAATTCGGATTTCCCCCTTGCGTTGCTCCATGACCACCGCCTCCTCCATGACCACCGCCTCCTCCATGACCACCGCCTCCTCCATGACTGCCGCCTCCTCCATGACTGCCGGAAGCACTTTGGGGTGGAAAGTATTCTTTGTACTTAGAGGGCGTGGGTGGATTTTGAAGATCCCACAGTTGACTCTCCGCAATTTTTACAAAGTCATCGCCAGCTCGAAGGACGACGGTTGTTCCATTTTTACCAAAAATGAAGAGGTGTTCGCCATTGGCCACTGGAGATGCCCAGCATTCAAATCCGAGTCTTTGGCGATATAGCTCCTTCCCGGTGTCTTTATCGAGGCAGCCCAGAATTCCACTTTTGTTAATTAAATAAACGTAATCTCCACAGACCACAGGACTAGCGTAGTGTGCAACGCATCTGGTGCTTCGCCATCTGACGCTGGGAACCGCATCGAGTGCGTCTAGATTTAGACATAGATTGCTCTTGGCTGATTTTTCGATCGATCCAAACTCAGACTGCCGTGCGCCCAGATAGAGCT
Organism: Pirellulaceae bacterium; assembly: GCA_011087765.1. GTDB lineage: Bacteria > Planctomycetota > Planctomycetia > Pirellulales > Pirellulaceae > Mariniblastus. The sequence goes on along the minus strand of JAALLA010000087.1, from coordinate 403 downwards.
TGTTCCCTTCGATCGTCGGAGAGGGTACGTTATTCCCCTCCAGTCCACCGATTTCCCAGAGTTTCTCGCCAGTACTGGCCTTGAATCCAACAGCTGCTCCCTGAGAACTGACGATAACTTGCTCTTCTTGTCCCGGTTTATAAAGCACTGGCGAACTCCACGAACTACCTGAAGGACGCTCGGTTTTCCAAACAGTTTTTCCATCGCGTTTATTAATAGCGATCAGTGCAGACGGACCTCCATGTTCTAAATTGATAAATAACAAGTCGGCAGATTGAGTCGGGGAGCTTCCAAGGCCATGCCTTGATTTTAAGGTGCCGGTCTCGTCGGCCAGGTTTCGCTTCCAGGCGATTTTCCCGGTTGCAAGATTTGCTGCAATCAAATCTCCTGATTCATAAAATGC
>JAALLA010000359.1 GCA_011087765.1 Pirellulaceae bacterium | reverse complement strand
TTGCCCCGCAATTGTTGGAGGGAACGTGGAAACCTCACAGCGGGTTGTGGATGTATTACTGGGAACTTTGCAACAGGCAGTTGAGGGAAATTTGGCGGCTGCGAGCCAAGGCACGATGAATAACTGGCTGATTGGAGATGACAGTTTTGGCTACTACGAAACGATTGGCGGTGGTGCGGGTGCAACCCCTCAAAATCATGGAGCAAACGCAGTCCATACTCACATGACCAACACGCGTTTAACCGATCCAGAAATTTTGGAAACTCGATATCCTGTTATTCTGCGAGAATTTTCAGTGCGGCAAGAAAGCGGAGGGCGGGGGTTCCATCACGGCGGTAATGGAATTGTGAGGGAAATTGAATTTCTAAAACCACTCACCGTTTCCCTACTGACAAACAGACGTTTGAAATCGCCGTATGGTGTCGCCGGGGGGGAACCAGGGAAACCGGGAGTCAATCTGCGGATTGGAATCGATGGAAACGTAGAAACACTATCGTCTTCCTGCGAACTAAGAGTTGTTTCGGGAGAGCGATTGCGTTTGGAGACTCCCGGAGGAGGGGGTTGGGGGAATCTGGGATCGACGGGCGAAGAATCGCGTTAAGGCGTCGCAGAGGCGGAATCGAGTTGCTTCTTTTTCTCTTTAAAGCGGGTTCTCAATTGCTCCCTGATTTTTAGGTAGCGCTCATTGACTTCCTGCTTTATCGATTCATCGAGATCCCCATACGAAGTAAGAAAGACTTGGGTTTGATAGACCTCGCCTCGAAGAAGACTGGAGCGAATTCGGTGAGACATGCGATTTTGCGCTCTCACAAAAAACGAGTTAATCGAATTCCATTGCTCTGGTGCATCGACACCTTCGCCGAAGGCATCAAAATGACTAAACAATAAATAGCCTTTTTCACCAGTCTTCTTTTCAAACGTGGCTTCGATAAACGGCCACGAGTCGTCACCAAAATCACCGCCCAAGACATCACTGGGATTCTTTCGGACACGTGTTTTTAGTTCCCAGCCTTGATTTTTATAGCATGTGGTCAATTCGTGCCAACCGGGAAAAGCCTGGTCCAGGGAGGCGACAGCGGCACAGGTCGGTGATCGGAATTGCCAAACGTCAGAGCGTTGGCCAAGGTCACTTCCCCGAGAACGATCTTGAACTTCATACTGAACGAGTTTCCAGCCATCCACTTCTTTCGGAATATCGTCCTCTTCGTAGTCCAATGTAACGTCGGCGTCGAAGAAGCGAACTTGAAGATCGGTTTGAGCGATTGATCTTCGAACATCGGCGAACTGAAACACACCCATCGAAACGATCAGAAATGCAACAATCCAAATGAATGAGAAACCGGATTTGGAAATGGGTTTTCTAAGGGAGGACGTTTTATGACTATCATTTGATTCAGTTTTTGAACCATCTGCTGAAATGATACGATTCCAAAACCGAGTAATTGAATCCCCAATGGAACCTGACTCACTTTCGCCGGTTTCAACGGGGCCGAAGAGGAATAATAAGAATTGATCCGTGCTAAAGATCATCAAGATTCCAATTGTCAGTGCGCCATACCCGAGAATATCGTGGGAAATTCCATGACTTAGATCATAACCCAGGAGGATATCAACGACGGGAATTAAGAAAATTCTCATGATATTTACAAACAAAGCCCAAAACACCGCTGATAAAACTAACAGCGTTGCGCGAAAACCTAGGACTGGTAGTAGGAGGAATCCAACACCGGCGGTTAATAAAGACTCACTCCAAACCGGCATCGAAAGTACTGTCGCGCGAAGTACAAAACAAAGGAAGGCGGCGGAAATCGCAAGAACTGCAACCGCCCACCCTGTCAGTTTTATCCGGCGGGATAAGACAACGAAAACGACAGCAACCAATAGCAACGTGAAGAACGACTGAACTCCACTGCAGGCTTCTTCAATTCCATATTCACGGATACCATTTACATTTTCCACAGCTACCTTGATTACGGTCCCATCCATATGGTGTCCAAGGCCAAACAAATCCAAGAGGCGACTGGTGTAGACAGCGCTGTATCGTTGAAGAGATGTAATCAGCTTTACATCGAGATACAGAGGAAGTGTTAGATAAACATAGAGTGGCAGGCTGCAGGTCCAAAGTGATCGGCCTGTTTCCCGGTCCAATGTCCGTGCCAAAAAACTGGTCACAATTAGCATCGCACTTAACGCAGCAAACCATGGTTCTACAAAAAGCATCCCTAAAAAAGCAACGATCATTCCCAAAAGTAAAATAATGTCGCTTGCCAGACTGCGAAAAAAGGGTTGCGGTTTCCCATAGGGCCATCGATATATCGCCAGTCCTAGAGTGGCCAGGATTGCAATGGCGAAAGGTTGATAGTGAGGTAGATTCCAAAGCCTTCGAAAATAAAGCACCAGTAAAGGTAGCTGCGCCAATAATGCCAAGCCGTAAGGCAACAGGACCTTAATGAGATCGGATCGGTAGTTTTGATCGTCGCCTGCGATAGTGTTTTCAGTTGCTTTATTCATTAACGAAGGGTGCCAAAGATAAAAACTTGGATACCAAGCGAGGCGTTTATGCCTTTTTTCCTCGAATGATTATCTTGATGACTCAAAAGATGATGGATTAGTTTTACGCTTTAAAGATTTTTTCTCGACCACTCGTAACATTTTTAGTGGCGTTTCGCGTGTCCACAACCAGTGTAGCGTGTTCGACAATTTCGTCCCAATTGAATAACGAATGGTCAGTGGATATTAGCACACAATCGAGGCTCGCATAGTACTCGGGAGTAGGTTGTGCTGTTGTCATCGCAGGCAAATCATAATGCCTCATTTTGGGTAAACTAGGTACGTGCGGGTCGCAATAACTTACGTCAGCTC
>JAALLA010000086.1:14450-17485 GCA_011087765.1 Pirellulaceae bacterium | reverse complement strand
TGATCCTGGCTCTCTCAACGATCACATACTCGCCAATCTGTTCTGAGATTACCGCAAGTTTCTGATTTGTTTTTATGCAAAACACCCCCGATTGGTTGTAAATTTTTTTTCAAACCCAACAGCCTTCACGGTAGCTCCCATTGGACCTGCCAACCTTTGTGGTGGCTTTTCTCACTCTAAGGGGCTTCCTCGATTTAAAACCGTGGATGAAACCACAAAAACAGGCCAGAAACCCAATGAACTCAACAGCAAATCTTCCTTAAAAATATTGGGGTTGGAGAATCTACTTAAAATTGGTCGCATAGTGGAAACAATAACAGTCGATTCTCAGCGGTTTTATTTTATTTCTGGATGAGTTTCGCTTAAACTAGGGAAGACAACAACATTGCCGATCTTCGGCGAGTTTTTATTACGAAATTTAAATTGCCTGGCCGGAAACAAAATCGGCCGACAGTGCTTGCCTCGAACCAACGGGAAATCCGTTAGTTAGAGAAACAAAAAGCAGCGTCCGGCCTGCCACGCAATAATTAGAATATAAACGGAGAGTTATTTCGGATCACTAGAACAGTAAACGATATTAAATTTAACGCGGCGGAAATTCGCCTATGTCTACCACTTCCCCCCCTGTGACTCCCACTCCAACAGTGGAGCCAAAGCTATTAACAACGGCAGCCTACAACGAACTGGTTGCAGTCAATTTTCAAATCAACCCGGCGTACTTGGAACCCTACCTGCCAAGAGGCTTGGAATTAGATTTCTACAGTGGCGAGACCTACGTAAGTTTGACTTGCATGGTTATGAGAAAAATTGGAATCCTCGGACTACCAATTTCGCGGGGGTTCGTAGAACTCAGCCTGCGGTTTTACGTCAGACACCCCGACGATCCGGTAAACCGCAAGGGTATCTGCTTCATTAAGAACTATGTCTCCAGCCCCACGGCGACCTGGTTTCTCAATTCTCGCTTCGATCGAGATTACATCAAGATGAAAATGAAGCACAAGAACAAAGGTTTTGGCAACCGCAGCACTATTCCTGAAGTCCAATACCAATGGAAAGTCGACGATCACTGGAACAACCTCAGAATCAAAGCGCGAAGCCAAATCAAAAACACGGGACCAGACACAAAAGTTGGCTTTATTCTTGATCACGCCTCGCAGTATTTAGCGTCGGGAAAAAAAACGCTCGAGTACAAGGTCACTCGGCCGACTTGGCAAATCTGGAATGCCGCCCAAGCCAATTTCACTTGCGACGTCGAACGACTCTTTGGAAAACCTTTTGTCAAACCGCTGGCGAAACGCCCCGCATCCGTATTCGTTACCGAAGGTAGCGATATAAATATTTTCCGGCCTGTCGAAATCACATAACTTTCTAGGCTGGACGTTTTGTCTAATAGCGCACTTTGCTCGTTTAACGATGCCTTTTTCAATGTCTAGCATCAAACGCGTTTGAACAAATAGCGGTTGAGACCTATACTTCTGAGGTCCGAATCGCCCGCGCTTTCGTTCTCGGGACTTCAGACCTTTCTCAGCGCAACCGTTTAACGTAACTCAAAGGCTTTTTGATGTTGAACCCAAAATTTCTATTTGGCATTCTTTCGTTGGCTTTGCTAACTGGTTTCAGTGGTGAAAAACAGGTTTTTGCTCAATCACCCCAAGCTGACGAAACGAAAACTACCACCCAAAATCCCTCTGAACACTTTATGCGGATACGCAAGGACTCACGTGGACGAGATGTTGCACTTGAAACCTCAGTCACCCGCTATGAACTGAAGGATGACGAAGGGAATCGAATCACAGTCGACTTGATCGGTGCGGTTCACATCGGCGAAAAAGAGTATTTTGAAAAACTAAACCAGCGGTTTGAGCAATACGAATCGCTCCTTTACGAATTAGTTGCCCCCGAAGGAACCGTCATTCCCAAGGGGGGCGGACAGGAAGAGGGAATCCCCACCAACCCAATTGCTGCCATGCAGGTTGGAATGAAAACTGCCCTCGGCCTTGAATTTCAACTCGAACACATCGATTACACCAAAGATAACTTTGTCCATGCCGACATGTCTCCAAGCGAATTTTCAGAAAGCATGGCAGCCAACGATGAAAGCGTTCTAAAATATGGGTTGCGGGCGATTGGCCAGAGCATGGCCATGCAATCCGCAGGGCAGGGGGGGGACAATCTTGGCTTGCTAATGGGCATGTTCTCAAATAATAAAGAACTTCGGATGCGTCGTTCGTTCGCCAAACAAATCAAGGACATGGAATCGGGGATGGTGATGTTCCAAGGCAAGGACGGTTCAACCATCATTGACCACCGCAATGCTAAATGCATGGAAGTCCTAAAAGAAGAAATTGCCAAGGGGAAACGAAACATCGCCATTTTCTACGGAGCGGGCCATCTGCCTGACATGCAACAGCGACTAACTAGCGACTTTAAAATGAAGCGTGGTGGGCAAGACTGGTACGAGGCTTGGTCGCTGTCCGATCGTGGGAAGCCGAAGCCTTCAGCGAAAAAGTAATGAAACGCGGGTTTTCAAACGTCTTTCAAAGCAGCGGGGGCACTTACCGCCCCCAGACTGCTTTTTTTTTCGCCGGAATCGGCGCAAGCTGGCGATTGGTAAACCAAAAGCGGCGTTGCTATAAAAACTCTGTAAAAACCAGTGATTTACGGTAACTACTCACCTTTCAATTGACCGTGTGCCACTTTGTCACTTCGCGGCCCCGTTATTCGCCCTCTTTTGACAACGCCGGCTTGTCAAAATGGCGGTCTGTTAGCCCAGGCCTCCTCCGTTTGGAATGAATGTTAATCCCTCCCGTTTTTGGACCGTAAAAAACGCCCTATTTTCTAGGTAGTTTCAGCCTCTTCAACTTGGATTCCCAAGGTTTTCCGTATTTGTTGGCCGGTTTCCGCGCCATTAGACCGCTTTGGCACAGTGATTGCGTTATGGGTGGGAATCTCGATGTGCGCCTGCCATTTGTGCTGGCATATTGGTTCGAGAGCTTACAAACAATAAATTTCGGGGCTTGTTGGGGTGGGGCCCG
>JAALLA010000086.1:0-14440 GCA_011087765.1 Pirellulaceae bacterium | reverse complement strand
ACAATCAATTTCGAATCTTTTTCGCTTCGCTAAATCAACATTACTTAATTTATTTTGGAGGAATCCGGTGGCAAAACAAATGGTTTTTGATGACGCCGCCCGTAAGCCGCTTTTGGAAGGTGTTTCCAAACTGGCTCGCGCGGTTCGCAGCACTTTAGGCCCTAGAGGCCGAAACGCCATTCTGGATAAAGGTTGGGGAAGTCCCAAGATCACCAAAGACGGTGTGACTGTCGCCGAGGACATCGAACTCGACGATCCCTTTGAGAACCTCGGGGTGCAATTGGTGAAAGAAGCCGCCAGCAAGACGAACGACGTCGCTGGAGACGGTACCACCACTGCCACCATCTTAGCAGAAGCTATTTTCCGAGAAGGTCTCAAAATGATCGCCTCCGGATACGATCCGATGGCCTTGTCACGAGGTATCTCGAAAGCAACCGACGCTGTTTGTACTGAAATCCAAAAACTCGCTCAGCCAATTGACGAGAAGAGCAAAAAGGAAATCAAGCAAGTCGCAACCATTGCCGGTAACAATGATCCAACGATTGGCGATGTTCTCGCCGAGGCGTTTTTGAAAGTTGGAAAAGACGGTGTGATCACTGTCGAAGAGGGCCGCGGTGCAGAAACCTATGTCGACGTTGTCGAAGGTATGCAATTCGATCGCGGATACCTTTCCCCTCACTTCGTTACAAACCAAGACGACGTAACAGTCGAACTTGAGAACCCATATGTTTTGATTTTTGAAGAAAAAATCTCTTCTAACAAAGCTCTAATTCCACTTCTGGAAGAAGTAAGCAATGCGAAAAAGCCATTGCTGATCATTGCAGAAGACGTCGAAGGCGAAGCGCTGGCCACTTTAGTAGTCAACAAGATGCGCGGAATCCTTCAAGTCTGTGCTGTCAAAGCTCCAGGTTACGGTGATCGCCGTAAGGCAATTATGGGAGATCTCGGCGTACTTACTGGTGGACAGGTAATCTTCAAAGATCTTGGAATTGACCTGGAAGGTATCCAGCTGAAAGATCTTGGCCGAGTCAAAAAGGTCAAAATCACTTCCGAGGAAACTGTCTTCGTTGGCGGCGGTGGCAAAAAGGCTGCTATCAGCGATCGAGTCGATCAGATTCGCCGCGAAATCGAAAACACTGACAGCGATTACGATCGGGAAAAACTTCAGGAACGATTGGCGAAACTCGCCGGTGGCGTTGCCCAAATCAACGTCGGTGCAGTCACCGAAACTGAAATGAAAGAACGGAAAGATCTACTCGAGGACGCCAAATCAGCTACGGCAGCAGCCTTGGCTGAGGGTATCGTTCCCGGCGGTGGAATCGCTCTGCTTCGTGCAGAAAAAGGACTCAAGAAACTTAAGGACCTCAGCACCGACGAAGCGGCTGGTGTCAAAATCATCCAAAACGTCCTCGAGTATCCACTACGTTGCATCTCCGACAACGCTGGATTCGATGGCGGTGTTGTCGTCAATCGCGTTCGCGGAATGAAGGGCAAGACCGAGGGATTCAATGCAGATAAAGGCGACTATTGTGATTTGGTAGCCGCCGGCGTGATTGACCCGGCAAAGGTCGTCAAGACTGCTCTGAAAAATGCAGCAAGCGTTGCCTCACTATTGCTGACTACCGAATCTTTGATCACTGAAATTCCTGTGGAAGAAGAAGAGGGTGGAGACCATCACCACGATCACGGCATGGGCGGTGACATGGGCATGGGCGGCATGGGTGGCATGCCAGGCATGGGCGGAATGGGTGGCATGGGCGGCATGGGAATGCCCGGAATGATGTAATCCATTGCTAACCCAATCGCTGCAACTCGAATGCGATCGAGTGTTTGAGCTGCAGTTATTATTTCGTCAAACATCCAATTAAAAAATATCAAACAATCAGTTTCACACTGAAACCAAAACATAAAGGAAACTATCATGGCAAAAATTTCTATCCGACCTCTTGATGACCGTGTCGTCGTTGAACCAATGGCAGCTGAAGAAACGACTGCTGGCGGAATCGTACTCCCCGACGCCGCTCAGGAAAAACCGCAACGCGGCACTGTCGTCGCTGTTGGTCCTGGCAAGTTGCTGGAATCCGGAGAGCGTGGCGAATTATCCGTTGGCGTTGGTGACGAAGTCATCTACGGAAAGTACGGCGGCACCGAAATTGAAGTTGAAGGTCAGGATGTCAAAATCCTGCGTGAATCAGACATCCTCGCAAAAGTCGTCTAACGCTGGCTTCCTGAGCAACCGCTCGGAATTCAACGATTTGACTTAGAAAGTAATACAACAAGGAATTTATAATGGCTAAACAACTGCTATTTGAAGATCACGCTCGAGCCCGCATGTTACGCGGTATCGACATCCTTGCCGATGCGGTTGCCGTCACAATGGGCCCGACTGGCCGCAACGTGATCATCAACAACTCATTCGGCGGACCCACAGTCACCAACGACGGCGTTACCGCCGCTAAAGAAATCGCGTTAGAAGACCGATTCGAAAACATGGGTGCAAAACTCGTGATTGAAGTCGCTCAGAAAACATCGGATCTTGCCGGCGATGGAACGACAACTGCAACCGTTCTTGCCAGAGCCATCTTCAAAGAAGGCCTTCGCAATATCGTCGCTGGCTCAAATCCAACCGCCGTTCGCCGCGGAATCGACCGAGCCGTTAACGCTGCTGTTGAGCACCTCGTTGGCATGTCCAAAAAGGTTTCCAACAAAGCTGAAGTTGCTAACGTTGGAGCAATTAGTGCGAATAACGATATGGTTATTGGTGATCTCCTTGCCGAAGCGTTGCACCGCGTTGGACAAGACGGAGTGATCACTGTCGAGGAAGGCAAAACTGCTGAAACCACGGTCGAGTATGTCGATGGAATGCAGTTTGACAAAGGCTATATTTCGCCTTACTTCATCACTAACCCAACCGACATGAATTGCGAATTCGAAAACGCAAAAGTTCTGATCTTCGAAAAGAAAATCAGCAACATTCGCGATCTCGTTCCAATTCTCGAAAAAGTCGGCCAGAGCGGCGCTCCCTTGATGATCATCGCGGAAGACGTTGATGCGGAAGCGTTGACCCTTCTCGTGGTTAACAAACTTCGTGGCACACTCAATGTGTGTGCAGTCAAAGCTCCTGGATTCGGTGATCGACGAAAAGCGATGCTTGGCGACATCGCAACTCTCACTGGCGGTACTTTGATCAGTGAAGACCTTGGAATTCAACTTGAAAAGGTCGAGATGGAACAGCTTGGAACCGCGAAAAAGGTCACGGTTGACAAGGGTAACACAACAATCGTTGAAGGCGGCGGCACTCGCAAAGATGTCGAAGCCCGGATCGATCAAATTCGTCGTCAAATCGAACAATCCGACAGCGATTACGATAAAGAAAAGCTTCAGGAACGACTTGCCAAACTTACCGGCGGCGTTGCTGTGGTAAGCGTCGGTGCTGAAACCGAAGCCGACATGAAGCAGAAGAAGGCACGAGTTGAAGATGCCCTGCACGCGACTCGCGCAGCTATCGAAGAAGGAATCCTTCCCGGTGGCGGTGTGGCTTTAATGCGTTGCAAAGAGGCTGTCGCTGCTGCTAGAAAAGGGGCCAAAGGGGACGAGAAAGTCGGCGTCGACATCGTTCTTGGCGCTCTCGATGCACCGATCCGACAAATCGCCAGCAACGGCGGAATTGACGGCTCCGTTGTCGCTGATATCGTTTCCGGCAAACCCAACAACACTGGCTACAACGCATTCACCGGTCAGTACACTGACATGTTGAAGGCAGGGGTAATTGACCCTGTTAAAGTGGTCCGGACTGCACTGGCGAATGCGGCAAGCATCGCCGGTTTATTGTTGACTACCGATGCGATGGTCTCGACTTTCGACGATGACGACAAAAACAAGCGTCGCGTCGAAGGCGTTGTCGCATAGTTTGACAATCAGATTCAATTGGGCGAATTTCATTGCCCGATGAAATATTGAAATCCAACGGACCACAATTTTGTGGTCCGTTTTTACACACCAGCGAACCCCTTGAGTCGGTCGAAAATTCAATTGCGGATCCACCTGCAGTGTTGACCGGCTACCTTCCAGCTTTACGACCGGCGCGAACACAAGTTCGCCGCATGCAGCACAGGAACCGACATGGCAAAACGCGATTACTATGAGGTACTGGGCGTCGAGCGTGATGCTGCGGATCGCGAGATTGCGAAGGCCTATCGAAAACTTGCTGTCAAATTTCATCCCGACAGTAACCCTGGTGATGAAGAAGCGAGTCAAAATTTCAAAGAAGCCGCCGAAGCTTACGAAGTCCTAAGCGATCAAGAAAAAAGAGGCCGATACGACCGCCACGGTCATGCAGGCCTCAACGGTGGCAGCCAATTTGGTTCCGCCGAGGATATCTTTGCCGCTTTTGGTGAGATGTTCGGTGGAGGCGGTGGTGGAGGAATGTTTGGCGATCTGTTTGGTGGAGGTGGCAGCCGCTCGCGACGTGGAAACGACGTCCGCGCCAACGTCACACTAACGCTTGAAGAGGCTGCCCAGGGCGTTAACAAAACGCTTAAATTTAAAAGAAATCAAACCTGCGAACCATGCGATGGCTCTGGCAGCAAGCCGGGGAGCCAACCCGAACACTGCCAACAATGCGGTGGGCGAGGACAAGTCTTACAATCTGCCGGAATTCTTCGAGTTCAAACGACCTGTCCGGTTTGCCGGGGCGCCGGCCAAATCATTGTCGACCCTTGCGGCAGTTGTCGTGGACAAGGACAGGTCAGCAAAACCGTCGAACTAGATGTAGCTATCCCCGCAGGTGTCGATGACGGCATGCGTGTTCGACTCTCCGGTGAAGGCGAAGCGAGCACAAGTGGGGGCCCTCCCGGTGACTGCTATGTTTTCATCACCGTTAAACAACACAATCTGTTCCATCGTGACAGCGAAAACCTAATCCTTCAAATGCCGATCTCCTACACGCAGGCGGCCTTGGGCGCTGAAATCGAGGTACCGACACTCGCCGGACCTGACAAATTCAAAATCACTCCAGGGACACAATCGGGAGAAGTTTTCAAATTACCTGGACGCGGAATGCCCAACCCGCAGGGTGGAAGAACCGGCGATCTGCTAGTCCAGACCTACATCGAGACACCGAAAAAAATATCCGCTGAACAAGAAGAACTCTTACGCAAGCTCGCCGAACTGGAAGAGACAGAGGTGTTGCCTGAACGGAAAAACTTCCTCCAAAGACTGACGGATTATTTTGGCGCTGCCGAAAACTGAAACAGCTAACAATGATTATTCGCGGAAGATAATTTCGCATTTCCTTTTACATTTTATAAAATCGAAAACAACTGTGGGTTAAGTAAGCGATGCCCACTAAGTGACCCCCACTAAGCGAGCACTTGGAACTCCAATGAGCACTGAACCCGAAAATCAAAACGAATCTCAGACCCCAGAAAACGCGGCAAGCCAACCCCCGGAATTACCAACCGAATCAAACGGTGGCGAGACTTCAATTGAAGAATTGCAGAGTCAACTTGCCGACGCCGAAAAACGAGTCTTGCTTGCCCATGCCGATCTCGAAAATTTCCGTCGTCGTAACCGCCGTGAAATGCAGGATCAAATGCGTTATGCCTCTCTGACTCTCATGACAGAAATCCTTGAATCAGTTGACAATCTTCAGCGGGCGATTGAAGCCTATGAAACTGAGCCCAACGGAGACGGCTTAGTCGAAGGAGTCAAATTAGTTTCTCAACAAATACAAGCCTGTCTTGAAAACCATGGTTGTAAGAAAATCAATGCAGTTGGCGAACCATTTGACCCGAACCTGCATCAAGCCATTCAAATGCAACCGAGTGCAGAACACGCTGCCAATCTGGTCGCAGCAGATCTAAGGCCTGGTTTCCAACTCCATGAGCGAGTTATTCGGCCATCTCAAGTTTTCGTTTCAACGGGTCCTGACTCAGCTGAAAATTAGCGTCGCGATGCCGAACCACAAATTCATCTTTGAACTACGTAATCGAGTGTAATTGTCCCATGCCAACTTACGACTACATTTGCGATGCCTGCGACCACGCGTGGGAACTGTTTCAAAAAATCACAGATAATCCAGTGAAAAAATGCCCGGAATGCGGTAAGAAAAAAGCGGTCCGCCAATTTGGAACGGGCGCAGCGATTATGTTTAAGGGAAGTGGATTTTACGAAACCGACTACCGCAGCGATGCCTATAAAAAATCCGCTAAAGCAGACAAATCGAAAAAGTCGGATTCGAAAGACGCTCAATCCAGCTCAACCTCTTCCGAAAAAAAATCGAGCGGCTCCACCGATAAACCGACAAAAAAACCCGGGAATGATTCGACTAAATAGGATCGTCCGTTGCTTCGCGCCAACTCTCAGGGCCACAGACAGTTGGGATCGGTCGTCGCTGAAACAAGCGACGGGTTGACGGCAGTACTGCTCAGCTGACCCGCGACGTTCGGTTATGAATTTTTTAAAATAAAGCATTTCCGCTTTATTAGATGAAAACACTGATGCGATTCGGTACGATAAAGTCTGGTTTTAGACTGGGACCGTTGGAACGGTTCATACACTTCCGAAGACTCAACACCGTTTCGGTGCGCCATGCAATCAGTATTTCTGCGATTTTCAATTCTCTTCTATGCAACTTTTGTTGGTTTCTTGCTGACGACTCCGGCATTCGCAATTGAAAAACCAAACATCATTTTGCTATTTGCCGATGATCAGCGAGCAGACACGGTGGGAGCCCACGGAAACTCGGCAATCAAAACACCAAACTTGGATCAACTCGCATCGTCAGGCTACAGCTTTCGAAATAACTACTGTGCGGGTTCGTTTAGCGGCGCGGTTTGCGTCGCGAGCCGCGCGATGCTGATGACCGGCAGGCATTGGATGCGTATTCCGACCGCTAAAAAATCAACAGACTGGGCAGAACTACCAGTCCTCCCAAGCTGGCTGGAAGAACAGGCTGACTACAAAACGTTTATCGTTGGCAAGTGGCATAATGGGAAAGCAACGCTGCAGCATGCGTTCTCCGATGGCAAGTCAGTTTACATGGGTGGCATGGTAAATCATGCCGAATTTAAAGTTCAAGATTTCAAGGACAAACAATTGAGCCCCGCTCGCAATGCGGGAGGTTTTTCAAGTGAAGTATTTGCAGACGAAGCTGTCAATTTCATTGAATCAGCGAAGTCCGATCAACCATTTTTTCTTTATGTTGCGTTTACAGCCCCTCATGACCCAAGAAACCCACCCGAAAAATATCGGGAAATGTATTATCAAAATCGACCGCCACTGCCAGCTAACTTCCTTCCGCAACATCCTTTTAAAAACGCCCCGCAATCGACGATGGGTCGCGATGAAGGACTCGCACCCTGGCCTCGAACTCGCTCGGTCGTAAGCGATCAATTGTGCGAATACTACGGTTTAGTAACGCACTTAGATTTGCAAGTTGGTCGCATTCTCAAAGCGCTCAAAGACAGCCCACATGCAGACAACACTTACGTCATCTACACCGCCGATCACGGACTTGCGATGGGGAGTCATGGACTTTTGGGAAAACAAAACATTTATGAACAGAGCATGAAATGCCCGCTCATCATCAGTGGCCCGGACATTAACGCCGGTCAAACCAGTCAGTCGTTTACTTACGTTCATGATCTTTATGCCACCGTGTGCGATTTTGCTGGAGTCAAGCAACCAACCGGGATTGATTCACTCAGTCTCGCAAGCGTGATTAGCGGTGATTCTAAAAAGATTCGCGACTCTCTCTTTTTACCATTTCAAGATAATCAGCGATCAGTCAACGACGGCCGCTGGAAGTTGCACATTTACCCCCAGATAAATCACCGCTTACTGTTTGATTTAGAATCCGACCCCCACGAAATGATTAACCTAGCCGACTCCCCTGAACAGCAAAACAGAATCTTGCAATTAACTGAAATCATGAACTCGTGGAGAGCGGACTTAGGAGATCCCACCCCGCTGGTCGTCGATAATCCACAGCCTAAAGAAGCAATCTATGACAATCGCAACCGGCGGATGGATGTCTGGCAGCCTGAATGGATTCGAAAAAAATACTTTAGTGGTAGAAAGACGCCTGACCATGGCTCAAAAAAATAAACTTGTAAAGCACATTCTTTTGGTCGTCGCTGGTTTTATCTCGTTGTCTAGCGGTGTCGCCGATGTTCCTGCTGAGCAGCAGAATAAAAGACCACCCAATGTTGTGGTAATTCTGGTTGATGATTTGGGATACATGGATATTGGTGCAAACAACCCCGCCTGCTTCTACGAAACCCCTTCGATTGACAAACTTGCAGATTCAGGAATGAGATTTACGGATGGCTACGCTGCCAATCCAGTCTGCTCGCCCACTCGTTATAGTCTCATGACGGGTAAGTACCCAACCCGCGTGGCTGCTACCAATTTCTTTTCTGGAAAAAGAGCTGGCAAGTTTCGTCCCGCTCCACTCAATAACAAAATGCCAGTAGCGGAAACAACCCTTGCCCAACTTTTAAAAGCAAACGGGTACGCAACATTTTTTGCTGGCAAGTGGCATCTGGGGGATACGCCTGAAACCTATCCGCAAAACCGGGGTTTCGATGTGAACATCGGAGGTTGGAGCCGCGGCGGGCCCTATACAGGAAACAAGTACTTTGCCCCGTTCAAAAATCCGGAAATCAAAGTTGAAAGCCCCGAAGGCGAGCATCTACCTGCCCGGTTGGCTCGCGAAACTTCTCGTTTTATAGCGGACAATCAAGATCGTCCGTTCCTCGCCTACCTTTCGTTTTACTCCGTACACACTCCCCTGATGGGACGTCCTGATCTTGTCAGAAAATACAATAAAAAAGCAGCGGCAATTAACGGAGAAGAATTCGCCTCTGAAGAACAAGTGATTGGCAACAAGCCTCGCAAGGTACGAATTCTGCAAAAACACGCCGTTTATGCGGCGATGGTAGAAGCCATGGACGAAGCGGTTGGTTCGGTATTAAATCAACTTGAAAAATCTGGCTTAGCGGACAATACCATCGTTTTTTTCACATCAGACAACGGCGGACTCTCGACATCTGAAGGGTCTCCCACATCCAACCTTCCACTTCGTGGTGGCAAAGGATGGGTCTACGAAGGTGGGATCCGCGAACCCTGGATCGTCCGCTATCCGGGCATCACTCAGCCGGGTACGGTCAGCGATCAACCCATTTGCTCCATTGACCTTCTCCCTACCATCAGTGCGGCAGCTGGAATCGAGGTGAAACACGCAATTGATGGAATTGATCTCAGACCTGCGTTCGACGATCAACCTCTCGGACGCGATTCACTGTTCTGGCACTACCCGCACTATAGCAATCAAGGTGGATTTCCCGGCGGTGCAATTCGACGAGGCAATTATAAATTGGTAGAGCGATACGAAGACGGACGGATCCACCTATTTAATTTAAAAAAGGACGCAGGCGAACAAACGGATCTTTCCGATGAAATGCCAGACCTAGTCAAAAGTATGCGTGCTGAATTGCATGACTGGTACCTCTCCGTTGATGCAAAGTTCCTACAACCCAAAGACGGCCAGATTCCCTGGAATCCAAAATCGAACCGCCCTTAACGCGTCGACAATTTCAACATGATATTTTTTCACGAGTATGTTTTGCCTTTTAAAACTTTGAAAAGCCCGCTTGCGGTGGTAACGTGCGCTGCATTTATCGGCCTCCTGATCGCATTTCCCCGGCAGAGTGCAGCGCAAACCGCTGTCGACACTCGGCCCAATATTTTATTTATTTTTGCTGACGATTGGGGATGGGGAGATCTGAGTTGCCACGGGCACCCGTATGTAAAGACTCCCAATATTGATCGACTTGCGACCGAAGGTACAGACTTTCATCGATTTACGGTTGCCAGTGGAGTATGCTCTCCTAGTCGCACAGCGGTCATGACGGGGCACTTCCCAGCCCGCTACAACATTGACGGACATTTCGCCTGGGTTCCAAGCAACGCCAAAAGAAATATGCCGGACTGGCTTTCTCCAGAGAACATCTTACTGCCGAGACTTCTGCAAAAATCCGGATATGCAACAGCTCACTATGGAAAATGGCATCTCTCCAATAACATGATTCCCGATTCACCGCTTCCAGCGGAATATGGGTATGACGATTATGGTGCATTCAATTGTGCTGGTGAACAGATGCCGGTCCACGAAGATTCAGAAAACGCAATTTCGTTTATTGAAAAATCGACTGCCGCAGGAAAACCATTCTTTATTAATGTCTGGCTCCATGAACCACACACTCCGTTTCACACAGTTCCAAAATATCGCTGGCGATTTAGAGACTTAGAAGAGACAGACAACATTTACGCTTCAGTATTGTCACATGCCGATGATCGAGTGGGTGAAATCTTAGATGCTTTAGACCGCTTAAAATTGTCGGATAACACTCTCGTCATTTTCAGTTCCGACAATGGCCCCGCTCGGGCTTCACGGCCGGCGAAACTCGAACTCCAACACGATACTGCAACCGGTGCGGGCTTTGGAATCGCAGCAGCTAAAGGGATTACAGGCGGACGCAAAGGGTACAAAGCGTCTCTATTCGAAGGCGGAATTGGAGTGCCATTCCTGGCTCGTTGGCCAGGCAAAATTCCCGCGGGAAAGATCGATTCAAAATCGCAAATTTCCGCAGTAGACCTTCTGCCAACATTTTGTGAGATTGCGAACGTCAACCTCCCGGAAGATTACGTGGCTGATGGAATAAGTCAAACAAAATCGCTAATGGGAAATGGCACAGCAATGAGAAAGAAACCGTTATTTTGGAAAACACAAGCTGCCTGGCCTCCTCGAAAAGGCTCACCCAATCATTGGGTAAGTTGGGCCATCGCCGATCAGCAATGGAAATTGGTAACCAACGGAAATATGTCTCATTACGAACTCTATGACATTGAGGCTGACTTTAAAGAAGAGCAGGATCTCGCCTCAGAAAATCCGCAAATTACGATGCGGCTCCTGCAACAGCTCAAGCAATGGCAGGCAACGCTTCCCAAACACCCAACCGGCAATGTTTTTTCCAAAGAGCGCAAAGTTAAGAGTAATTAGGAACCGCGATCGAGGCACAACCCTGCAGACTGCCGAGTCTACCGCAGAGGAGCGTTGAATAAAAATCGTCCACCTTGCTTTTGCCGCGCCATTATTAGATTAAGATGCAACAACTGAAATTAGAATCCAAGCTTTCATTTCTTGTTGCTCCGAAATAATTTTAGCACCAGAAATTGTTCGCGTTTGATTAAATCTGTTCCCCCAATTCAACGTATTTGCATGAAAACTCAACTGATAGTTGCGCTTACAAGCCTGGTTCTATTTGCGGCCAATGTTAGTGCAGATATCGTAGTTACCTTCTCGGATGGCTCGACATCGGGAACAGAATTTTATGCGACCACGGGCGAAACTGTAACCATGTTTGTTTCCGTAGAAGAGACGCTGCCGAATTCAGAGATGACCGATAATTTCCTAATTGGTTTTGGGCTTAAAGCCGATTATTCAGCCGTCTCCGGAACTGCCGCGACCATAACAAGTAATTCAGTGGATGCTGCTTTTGACACTACGACGGATGCAAGTTTCACAAGCTCCCAATTGAATCTTGCAGGAATTGACATTGATTTCGCATCCAACGGATTTCCTCAAGGGCCAACTATTCTACTTGGAAAATTCGATTTACTACTTTCCGCCCCTGGAACGACTCAATTTGATTTTGGCGATTACGACTCAGTCCTCGATGATTTTGTGACCTCCGACGCTCAAGAACTTGATAGTATTATCTTCGCCAATGGCAGGAGCTTTGATTTTTCAATCACTGCAGTTCCAGAGCCGTCGGCAATTTCGTTACTGAGTCTATTTGGAATAAGTGCATTGGCCCGTCGCCGCAAGACATCGGCGTGAACTTTTTACCGGTCAAACTCAAATTCGAGTCGCTTCTAAATCGCCATTCCATTTAAAAATCCAGCCTAGAAGTTCGCCGGTCTGAGAATCCCAAGCCGTTGACCATTTTGCTGGATCTCACGACAATTCCACTCATAAGAAATCTAATCTAGTGAAAGCGGCCGAGTGAACAAAATTCTTACTTTAAACAATGGATCCCAAATCCCTTCCCTTGGACTTGGAATGTGGAAAATCGAAAAACCGATCCTGCCCGAATTGGTTCAAGAGGCAATCAGGGTTGGGTACCGTCACTTTGACTGCGCCTGTGATTATGGAAATGAGTCACAAGTTGGGGAAGGACTTCAAGCCGCAATGAAGGCCGGACTTTGCAATCGTGAAGACCTCTGGGTCACCTCCAAGCTTTGGAATACCTACCACGCGACAGAGCATGTCGGCCCGGCGGTCCAAAAGTCACTCGACGATCTCCAACTTGACTACCTTGATCTCTACCTGATTCACTTCCCGATTGCCTCAAAATTCGTCCCCTTCGAACACCGATACCCGCCAGAATGGTTTTACGACCCAGATGCTGAATTTCCTAAAATCGAAATTGATCCGGTGCCTATCCGCGAAACCTGGGAAGCAATGGAAGCGTTGGTTGCTCAGGGATTGGTTAAGAACATTGGCATTTGCAATTTTAACTGTTCGTTAATCCGAGACCTTCTGTCTTATGCGAAAATTCGCCCTTCGGTTTTGCAGGTTGAGCTACACCCTCGCCTAACTCAAGAAAAACTACTGAAATATTGCAAGCAGGAAGCGATTTCTGTGACTGGATTTTCACCCCTTGGAGCTGAGTCGTATTATTCAATTGGGATGGCCTCGCCAGAACAATCCCTGCTCAACAATTCTTCAATTATTCAAATTGCCAGTTCACACAACAAAACCCCCGCTCAGATTATATTAAGGTGGGGCGTTCAGAGAGGGACTGCAATCGTACCTAAGACGTCTTCTTCAGAACGCCTACGTGAAAATTTCGAAATCTTTGACTTTAATTTAAACGACGAAGAAATGGCTGCAATCTCAAAGTTAAATCTCAATCAGCGTTATAATGATCCGGGACATTTCTGTGAGGTTGCATTCAATACTTTTTTCCCAATTTATGAGTAAAGAATAAAACAAGCTCCCCTTTAAATTTTGGTTGTGGTTGAGGGGATTCATAGACGGATCAGATTTCGCATCTCCAATCGGCAGTTTCTCGTTTCAGTTTAAGAACTTCTGCCCCGCGACGGCATTCCAGGCCGTTGACTGATGGAAAATCCAATGCGATAGACTTCTCTATCAAAAGAACCGCAAAAGAATTAGACTTCCGTTCGCCAATTGAAGATAACATAGAGAAGCAGTATTTCCCCGGAGCATTTGACGTGACAAATTCCAGCAACCGTGGTTTTTACTTTTTAAATGTCACTCAATTTCTCGGCGCTGCGAACGACAACATACTCAAGCAGGTTTTAATTTTCGGGCTAGCTGCAGGCGGTATCTGGGGAAACCAACTCGGAGAAGGCGGCCAGGGTTGGGCCTCATTATGCCTCGCAATCCCGTTCGTTCTGCTGTCCGGTTTCGCTGGACAATTTTCAGACAAATTTAGTAAACGCCAGGTCAGCATTTTCTCTAAATGGTCGGAGATCCTGATTGCGTTGATCGCGATGTTGGGACTCTGGATTGGCAATGTTTGGCTAGTTTTGGCTGCCCTTGTGATCATCGCGGTTCAAAGCACTTTTTTTTCTCCGGCAAAATTTGGCATCTTACCGGAAATCATGCCAACCGAAAAACTAAGTCGAGCCAACGGCACCATCAACATGTTCACTTACGTCGCAATTATTTTAGGTAGCGCCGTTGGCGGACCGCTCTACGACATCTATGCTCCCGAGGACCCCTCAACCGCGATACGCTGGCTTCCCGGCATCGTCATTATAGTGATAGGTGTGCTGGGAACACTTGCCTCCTATGGAATCCCTCGGCTCTCTGCTCAAAATCCAGATCTGAAAATCAGCTACCAGATTTTCGAAAGTTACATTTCAACATGGAAAGCACTTTCTGGAACTACTCTTAAATCAGTTATTCTAGTTTGGTCTTTTTTCTACCTCGTCGTCGCCGGCATCGCGATTCTGATCATTGCGGACTACAAAGAACTGCTAGATATCTCGGCAACGAAAACCGCTTTATTGATGGCGCTCTTAGGAATTTCCACAGGTATCGGGGATTACGTCGCTGGCCGGATTTCCGGACATCGAGTACGTCCGGCGCTTATCCCACTCGGGGCGATTGGAACCACGATCCCATTCTTACTGCTTGGCCTAATCCCCAATAGTTTCATCGCAGTTACGGCCTTACTAGCGGCCGGTGGTTTCATGGCTGGCTTCGTCATGGTGCCCCTACAAACCATGGTTCAACAACTTGCTGGTGAGGAAAAACGAGGGCAAATTCTCGGGTTATGGAACTGCCTGTCTTTCGTTGGCATTATTTTTGGAAACTTCCTTTTCATTGGACTCAAGCAAA
>JAALLA010000358.1 GCA_011087765.1 Pirellulaceae bacterium | reverse complement strand
TCATAACTGACTCCCAATCGTCACCTTCAGAATCAATTTTTTTACCCGCCCAGTGCTCTAACAAACGTGCGGTCGCACCGTCATCCTGACCTCGCATCCGATAACCGGCCATAATTAGGTCACGATAATGCCGCGGTTCTCGCGGACGCCGAGCAACTTTCACTAACGTCTGAATAACTTCAACGCCAGTCAAATCGTCGAGAACTGGCAGACTACTGACGAGGTAGGCCCAGTTGCCATCTCCCGGTTGTTGGGCCAATCCAATGACAACATCATTTCGGCGAGCAGGCTCCTCTTGCCAGAGAACGCGCAGGTATTCCATTGAATCGGGATCACCACTCCGCCCTAAAACTGCAATCACGCCAAGCCGCACCTGATCCGTTGCATAGCTGGAGGTTTCGATTGCTTTCAAATTTCGATCCAGCTCCACGATCATCTTTACAGACTCAGGATCGAGGGACTCCGGCAATTTATAAAACCCGGCAATCGCAGCATGGGGCCACTGATGTCCGTTTTCAAACACCTGAGCCAACTGGTCTTCGGTAATTGTCTGGGCAAGAATTTTAACAGCTTTCTGCACGTACAACTTGTTCCCGGCACCGCGACTGTTCCGGATAGCCTCCTCGAGGGTGGCGATCATCGCCAACCGTAGAGCGGGCTCAAGCCTCTCTCCCGCCGCGTGCAGGTGTAAGGCGAGGTGAACCTTGTCATTCGCCTCCACCGACTCATTCGCAAGAAATTCAAGCATCCGGCCATCGAGTTGCTCAACTTGCAAGAATGCCAGTAGGCGAATTAACTCACGATTAATCAGCGAATTTTCACTGGGAAACTCACGGCCGATTCGATCAGCAAACCCACCAATCAGTTGGGGGTTTACCTGTCCACGAACCAACGCCAACTCCATCGTACGCAACAAATCAACAAAGTCGTGATCATTGACAAATCCTTCCATCCGTTGGCTAGCCTGCGCTAGAACCTGATAGGCTCGTTCGAGTGACGGAGATGCCGTCATTAGGGCGACCGATCCCTGAATAAATAATCTGAGTTCATCCGAATTGATAATCTCGTTTTCCCATTGTTCTGCTGGAATCTTCTCGAGAATTCGTCTCGCCACCAGTGCTTCAGCACGATCCAGCGAACCAAGCATCGCGTAGACCGGTGGAAGCGGAGGAAAGGCATCCATTCTCATCCACGACTCCCCCGCCTTCCGCCTTACTGCTGGTGAAGTGTCGGCAAGTAAATTCCCAAGCAGCACTTCAATATCCCGACCCTTTTTTAGTCCACATAAGCGTGCGACTTGACCGCGAATCCGCTCGTCTTCATCTTCGCTCAATTGAATCAACAACTCATCGGAAGGGACGGGACCAAAAAATACCATGAGCTGCATTGCTCGAATCCGATTTTTCAATGTCTGCGTTTTATCAACCGCGACTGATTCAATCTCAGGGCCCCACTGATCCCCCAACTCGATTTTTAACTGCGCTACCCTCTGCCTCGCCCAAGCCGCCATGGGTTGCGGCTGATCGATCGCTTTGGCAATCGCGGATGCCTCTACGAGAGGTTCTGGTTGGTCTGAAGTCGAAAACACGCGGTAAACTCCGCCCTTCGTTCCGCGACCCCCGGTACAAAAATAGAGGCTTCCATCCAATCCAACCGAGAGGTCAACCACATTCAGCGGGCGACCTCTCAAAAATGTTTCTGCTTGCCCCATATAACCAGCCCCCGTGGCCTTAGCTTGAAGCATCAATATCCGCCCCTCCGACCAGTCGGCAAAAAACATCGCGTTTTGGTGAGATTCTGGAAATTGAGTGTGTTGATACAAAACGGCACCGGTGGGTGAGCCTCGACCCGTTTCACAGAGAGCAGGCATTTGATCAACGTAATACTGCGGGAATTTTGACCACCCGCTCCGCCAACCAAATTCCGCTCCATCGGGAACGTGAAAAACCATCGTTGGACGATACCAATTGGAACCCATATCGGATTCCATATCGCTGTCATGAAAAAACAAATCACCCCAGGCATTAAATACCAGGTCATAGGCATTTCGAATTCCACCCGCCACAACCTCTTTTCGAGTGCCGTCCAAAGATACCCGAATGATTGTCCCTCCGGGTGCGGCGACCCCCAGAGCATGCCCACCAGGATCTTCGAACCGAGGGATTAAGTCTCCCTCATAGAAGAATTGATAAGGACTTTTGCTATCCGGAGTTCCGGAAAGTTGGCTTCCGTTTCCAATGATCACATACAGCATTCCATCGGGACCCAGTCGCAATCCGTGAGCACCGTGCTCCAGACTTTCACCTTGAAAACTAACGAGTTTTTGCTGGACTTCGAGAAAACCATTTTGATCTTGGTCAGCTAGACGATAGAGTCCGTTACCCTCGGGACCTTCGCACGTTACAAACACCTCGCCGTTGAGCGGCAGAATGCCTTGGCAATTCTTGACTTCGTCACAATACACCCGAATCCTCTCGGGATCGCGTTCAGATTTAGTTGGATCGGCAATCAAGAGCGGCCCACCTTCTTGCGACAACAAGAGCGAACCAAATTCATTGAATTCCATTGCCACTAACGAACCAGTCTCCTCGCTCGCCAACACAGATTCCACTTCAAACCCGTCAGGGATTTCGAACAGACGTTCCTCTGCGGTCTGCTTGACGAAACCGCCATCCGATTTCGCAACCACAGAATCAGCGACCTCTGCAACGGAATCCGAGCTTTCCTTGTTGAGTAGATTCTCCTTGCTCAACGGAGCGACCGCTTCCACTGGATCTACTGGTAACGGTTTACCAAAGTCACTTGCCTTACTTGCAACCGGTGACGGAGGGGTGGAATCAGAACCAACCTTCTCTGCCAGTTCGATGCTTGACCCCAGTTTGCTGCCGCCTAGCATTTTTGCTT
>JAALLA010000085.1:3929-17594 GCA_011087765.1 Pirellulaceae bacterium | reverse complement strand
GGCCTTATAACCCGAACTGCCCGCAAGTCGCGGGGTTCAACTCGCTGAGTGGGGGGAATGCTGAGGTTGGTTGTTTGAACCAGGTTATTTGAACCAAAAGCGAGGGTCGTTGAGGGAGGGTGAATGTTGGTGTGACGAGGTTGTACTCCGATTTGAAGTGAACGTTTTACTAGCTGTCTTTGGTTCCCACGAGGCACTTTGAAAATGAAATTAGAAAGCCTATGATGATCGCCTGAGTGAACTGAGATGCAGACTGATCTCGCGTTAATTTGATGTGTAAGAGTCGGTTACCTAGGTCGTATTGGAGTGATAAGCCCTAGATGACATCACGACATTTCGTAATTTGAAAATTGAGGGGATAGGATGAGAGCGACCAGAATTGTGGCAGCTTTGCTGTTGGTAAGTTTGTTGAATTTTGACCCTTGTTTGTTTGCACAGGATTCTGGTGAACCGAACTACGATGCGGCGCACGCCCATGGCAGCAAAATGCCGCCGGGCAGCAAATGTCCGGTCACCGGTTTAACCATTCCTGTCTCTGCTCCCATTCCTAACAGTCCGGCATTGGTAACTCAAGGCAACGCCGCGGTTGATTCAATGTCCAATCGTGACTGGTGGCCTGAGCAATTAAAATTGAGTATTTTGCATCAAAATTCTCCGGCCAGTGATCCAATGGGAGCTGATTTTAATTATGCCGAGGAATTTGAAAAACTTGATCTTGCGGAATTAAAGAAAGACATCGTCGAAGTGATGACCACTTCTCAAGATTGGTGGCCGGCAGATTACGGTCATTACGGCCCTCTATTCATTCGCATGGCTTGGCATAGTGCCGGGACTTATCGTATCACCGATGGCAGAGGTGGAGCGTCTTCGGGAACCCTTCGGTTTGCACCGCTTAACAGTTGGCCGGACAATACGAACCTGGATAAGGCAAGACGTTTACTTTGGCCAATTAAGCAGAAATACGGCAAGCGGATTTCGTGGGCTGATTTAATGGTCTTCACCGGGAACTGTGCACTTGAGTCGATGGGATTTGAGACATTTGGATTCGCCGGTGGCCGCGTTGATGTTTGGGAGCCGGAAACTGATATTTATTGGGGTCCTGAGAGTGAGTGGTTAGCAGATGAGCGTTACTCGGGTGATCGAGAGCTTGAGAATCCGCTGGCTGCGGTGCAAATGGGTTTGATTTATGTCAACCCTCAAGGTCCCAATGGAAAGCCGGATCCGCTCGCCTCCGCCCGTGACATTCGTGAAACATTCAAAAGGATGGCCATGAATGACGAAGAAACAGTCGCATTGATTGCTGGTGGGCATACCTTTGGGAAAGCTCACGGAGCTGCCGATCCGAGTAAGCATGTCGGCCCCGAACCCGAAGCGGCTCCACTGGCACAGCAGGGATTGGGATGGAAGAATAATTTTGGAACCGGCAATGGTGATGACACGATCACCAGTGGACTGGAAGGAGCCTGGACGACGACACCTGTCGAATGGTCAAACGGTTACTTTGAAAATCTGTTTGGTTATGATTGGGAATTAACGAAAAGTCCCGGCGGCGGTTGGCAATGGACTCCGGAAGATGCAGCTGCCGAGGGAACCGTTCCCGATGCACATGATGCGAACAAGTCTCACGCACCGATTATGTTCACCACGGATCTTGCCCTTAAAATGGATCCCAACTACGGGCCAATTTCTAAGCGGTTTCATGAGAATCCGGATCAGTTTGCGGCTGCGTTTGCAAAAGCATGGTACAAGTTGACGCATCGCGATATGGGGCCTTATGCCCGTTGCCTTGGTCCTCTTGTGCCGGCGGCACAGTTATGGCAAGACCCTGTTCCAGTGGCTGCTTATTCGCAAGTTGGAGAAAAAGAGATCTCGCAGCTCAAGAAACAGTTGCTTGGTTCCGGGTTGTCGATTTCTCAATTGACTTCGACGGCTTGGGCTTCTGCATCCACGTTCCGTGGAACAGACAAGCGTGGTGGAGCGAACGGGGGAAGACTGCGTTTATCGCCTCAAAAGGACTGGACTGTTAATCAGCCGGAGAAGCTTGAAGACGTTTTAAACGTATTGAAAAAAATCCAAAGTGATTTTAATCAGTCCCGAAAGGACGGTGTTCAGGTCTCACTTGCCGACCTAATTGTGTTGGGAGGTTGTGTGGGTGTGGAAGCTGCAGCAAAGAATGCGGGACATGAAATTACCGTACCATTCACTGCAGGTCGCACCGATGCATCTCAAGCAATGACGGATGTTAATTCGTTCGCGGCGTTGGAGCCAACCGCCGATGGATTCACCAATTACTTTCGCAAGGGATACTCCCAACTGCCGGAAGTGATGTTGGTCGATCGAGCGCATATGTTGACGCTAACCGCTCCCGAAATGACCGTATTGCTTGGTGGTATGCGGGTACTCAATGCAAACTTCGACAATTCTCCCTTGGGAGTTTTTACCACTCGGCCCGAGACACTCTCCAATGACTTCTTCGTTAACCTGCTGGATTTGGAAACGGACTGGAAGAAATCTGACGCTCAACCTGGCGTGTATGAAGGGCGGGATCGTAAGACGGGTGAACTCAAGTGGACCGGGACTGGAGTCGACCTTGTGTTCGGATCGAATTCTCAATTAAGAGCGATTGCCGAAGTGTATGCCTGTGAAGACGGCAATGCAAAGTTCATCGAAGATTTTGCCGCAGTTTGGAATAAGGTAATGAATCTGGATCGTTTCGACTTGAACACAACCAAGCCTACTAAGACTGCGTCTCTTGGAGCGAAGTAGATTTTTATGAGGTTAGACCGGCTCTGTCTGGTTGATCCCCAATTATCCCCAAGGGTAACTCGAACGGCTATAAAATAGATTTTGCACTGATATTTGCTTCGGTGCAAAATCTTTTTTTTTGCAACTTGAAAGAATCAATTCGGAGACAGCGGTTGGTGGTAACGATGGTTAGTGCCTTGCGTAAACTTTTGTTCCGATCAACGAGACGTTCTCCTTTAATCATTTGCGCCACTGGACTGGTTATTCAACGCGTTTCCCCAGTGGGGAAGTTTGATGCGATATCGCGCGGGCGGAGGGGAAGCCCTGAGTAATGTCGCACAGCAGTTGCGATTGGAGGGAGAATTTAACGCAGAAATTCCCAAAACATCATCCGTCGTTTGTTTGGCATTCAATTTGCGTCAGGAATAGGACGTAACTGTACTTTTCAAACTTTGGGGAGGGAACAATGAATGCCATTCGGAAAATTCTTGTACCGATCGATGATTTTAGTAATTGCCAAGACGCAGTCGACTTGGCTTCTTTGTGGGCGAAAAAAAATGAAGCTAAGATAATTTTTTGTTACGTCGCCATACCTCCCTTGCCACCTACGACCTACTACGTTCGCCCGGAACTTGATGAGTTAATTATCCAAGAGCAGACTGAGTTTTTAAAAGTCATGCCGGCGGATTCAACCCTCGAGTATCAGCATGAATTTTTAAGGGGCAATCCCGGCCCCGAGATTGTAAAATTAGCTGAAGAGCAGAATTGCGACTTAGTGATTATGGCGACTCACAATCGCGTCGGTCTGGTGAGATGGATTTTAGGAAGTGTTTCAGAATACGTTATTCGACATTCGAAATGCCCGGTCTTGAGCGTGAAGGTCAATGCTCAGGAACCCGTTCGTGAGGATTCAGTTGAGGCGACAACCGATGGGTGGCACAGGCCAGTTGGTGAAAGGTCCGATGGTTTAAGGCACCGATTTGAAAAATCCCCTTTTGTTACATCGGCAATGTCCCATATCGTGCCAGTTCACGATTATGACCAAATGTCTGACGTAATTAGTGCGTTAAACGCTGCTCGCGCAACTGCTGCTCCAGTGATTAATCGTTTGGGAACTTGCATTGGGATTTTGACTGAGGCAGATATTCAAAGGTATCTAGACCTGAACCAACGTCTCGCCAATCATGATGAGTCTGTATTGGAGGAGATTTTTGAAATAGATGAATTCGGTTTGCGTCGTGGAAATCAGACTAAGTTTTATCAAGTGACAAAACATATGTCTTCACCAGTTGTCACTGTGCCAAGTGATACCACTTGCTTTGCAACAGAACAGCTATTCGCCAAAGATCCAGAAGTTCAACAGCTCGTTGTGGTCGATGGAAGCAATAAGCCTATCGGTGTGGTGACACCGGATCAATTGAATGTAATTCGAAGGTGGAATTTGGCCGAAAATACGTCGAATCAAGTAAGTCTTAGTTGATATTTTCCTGATTTGTTCGGCATCCGAGGTTTGCGGTCTTTTCGGGCGAACGTTCTAATGTTACGTGTTTATCATGAGGCATTATTTGTTGCCGGAGAAGACTATGATTCAATTTGCCAGTTCCGTCACTCGATATTTTTTTCGGCAGAAGAAGTGCGCTATTCTGTCGGGAATCTTACTGATTGGGTTTATTCCCATTGGAATCACTGACGCCCAGGATGCGATTCGGCCCGCAGATTTGAAGCCCGAAAAAGATCAGGTCTTTTTTAATCAGACAGACCTAGATGGGTGGTCTGCCAAAGACATGGATTTATGGTCTGTCGAAGAGGGCGCAATTGTAGGTACAGGAGGAGATGCCAAAATTAAAGGGAATCAATTTTTGTATTCCAAGATTCCTGTTAAGAACTTTCGTCTTAAGCTCAAGGTGAAACAGGTGCCGTATTCTGCAAATGCTGGAATTCAATTCCGCTCAACTGAGCTCAAGCCGTCGGGGCAAGCTGTGGGCTATCAGGCGGATGTTGGAAAAGGATGGTGGGGGTCGTTATACCACGAGCATGGGCGGGGCATCTTAGTACGTAATGGGGATACCCGTGAGAAACATGTTCACCGGGAAGGATGGAATGATTACGAAATCCTTGCAGTGGATCATCGAATTTGGCTGGCGGTAAATGGTCGGATCACCGTTGCGTTAGAAGACCCTGATGGCGAACTGACCGGTTTGCTTGCGTTGCAAATCCATGGTGGCCCTGCCCAGCGAGTCGCTTACAAAAATCTGGAATTGACGCATAATCCGGAACTGACGATCGCCGGTTTGGGTGGAGATGATTTAAGAAAGACGCTGAAGCGGCTTGAAGGCGAGAAGAAAAACAATTCCAGTCAGTAGTCAAAAGCGTTCTTACTAAGCTTGCGTAGTCTCCTTATTTGTTCGTTGTTCTCAGGTGTTACCGAGAATTGAACGATTTGGACGGGCTAACGATTATTCCGCTCGATTCAGTCTCGGGCAGGGACAATCGGCGTAATTTGAGGTGATCTGGGGAGATTTCGAGAAATTAGGCTTCTTTGTCTTGAACTGGGAGGGGTGCCATGCGTACTATTGGGGGGTATCTAACGCTCAGTTCAACTATTCTACAAGTTTGCCGTGACTTCATTTGCAGCCAACATAACGAAACTCCTCATCGTGACATCGATCACGTTGAGCGGCTTGTTGGTGTCTAGTCACTCACACCTTTGCGATGACCACACAACCGCAGGTGATGTCGAGACGATTCTTTGTTGCTCAGTTCCGCATGACCACCCTGCCATTCCGGTGGTGCCTAGCGAGCAGTTTGTAGACGGCGACGCACTGGCTCACGATTGTCTTTTGTGTCGTTTGTTGGCTCAATTTCAAGTCGATATCCCAGCGGTCGAGCGGCATTCACTTGAAGAATTTAGTGTTCTGGAGAGACTCTCTGCCACACCGGTCTTTCTGAAGGAAGTCCATTTCGGGCAATCGGGTCGCGCACCCCCGATTCGACGCGGTTTCTGCTAATCGTTTTTGGTTCTGCTGCCAAAGATGTTGGACGCAATGAATTGGCGTCTGCCTCGTTGTCGAACCCAAAACGATGATCAGAAATCTTCCGTGATTTGACTCCTAAATTTATTTTAGGGTAATCAGAATTAAGTTTTTGATTGGATTTTTTCTCTTTATCTTTTTGGTGCGTTATGAATTATAAAAATAAGAAAAGTGGATTTACGCTTGTTGAGTTACTGGTTGTAATTGCAATTATTGGGATCTTAATCGGGATGCTGCTTCCGGCGGTACAACAAGTACGCGAGGCAGCCAGGCGAATTTCCTGTGCCAACAATAGTCGTCAGCAGGGTTTAGCAATCCTAAATTATGAAAGCGCGTTCCAAACGCTTCCACCCGGGTGGAAAACAGGAAACCCGCTAATTGCAGATGATGAACCTGGTTGGGGATGGTCGGCCTATATTTTGCCGTTCATGGAGCAGAACAATCTTTACAACCAGATAGATTTTAAAGTGGCCATCGATGACAGTGCTCACATTCATACAATTGAAACTGTCGTTCCAGCGTATCAATGCCCTTCTGAAATTGATTTGCCTGTAGTGAATCTTGACGAACATATTGAACACGATCATGACCATGACGATCATGATTTGCATGACGAACCTCCGGGGTCAGACGACGATCACGATCACGAGGAACTGATGGTGGGACGCAGTAATTACTCTGGTGTATTTGGAAGTTCCGAAATCGAGGACAGTCCGCTGAAGGGGAACGGATTGTTTTACGGGAATAGCGTGATAAAAATGGGAGATATCACGGACGGCACCAGCAACACGTTAATGGTTGGCGAGCGAATAAATCTCCTCGGGAAAATTTCCTGGGTCGGCATGGTTCCTGAAGTGGACGAACCGTTTGCGCGAATCGTTGGAGCAGCGGATCACGCTCCTAACGACCCCGGTGGGCACTTTGAAGATTTTCGAAGTTATCATCCTCAGGGAATTAATGTAACTTTGGGCGATGGTTCAACACACTTTGTAACTCAGTCGATTAACGAAGTTGTCTTTCAGCAGCTGGCGACTCGCGCGGGAGCCGAAATCGTTTCAATTGAAGATTAATCGAGCTAAAATAGCTTTTGCTAAACCAACAGCCCTGCCCTTTTTGTTAAGAAGAGCAGGGCTTTTTTAATTGAATGTTTCGGCGTTTGCAGGCCGTTTGTAAATTACCAGCTTAGCGTTCCAGTACTTTGTCCAAAGTGATCAATTTCAATCCCGTTCTGATTGAGCATCGAAACAAATAAGTTGGACAATGGAGTACCCTTGGACTTGGCAATGTACTGGCCATGTTTGAATTTGCCACCTGCGAGAAAGATCGGAAGGTTGCTGGCCTGGTGCGCGTTGGCATTGCCAAGATTGCTGCCAAACAGCACAGATGTATTTTTTAGGAGGGATGATCCTGTTTCAGTTCTCGACTTCATCTGATGGAGCAGGTCGCCAAAGCTATGCAGGATGGCAGTTTCGATTTTCTGGAGTTGTATGATTTTTGTTCTATCCTGGCCATGATGGGAGAGGTTGTGGTGGTTCCCGGTAACTCCTTTAATCTTTGGGACAGCAAAGTGATCTTGAATCATTAGGCTAACGACTCTGGACGAGTCGGTTTGAATGATCAATGGGATCAGATTCATCAAAAGTCGAGTGCGGCCAATGATGTCGGCAATGTCGCTAATGTTTTTTGGTTTTTCTATTTCGACTTGAGGCTTGGGTTTGTCAATCCAACTCTGGAAATTACCAATGTTGGTTTCTGCTTCCCGAACCGATTGTAAATAGTCATCAAGTAAATGGTTGTCTGCCTGGCTGGCTTTTTGCTGGAGTGATTTTGCTTGAGCGCTGAGTTGGTCCAGAATGCTCTTGCCCTGATTGAGTCTGCGTTTCTGAGATTCAATTTCTTTGGGGCGCCCCTTCATGAAAAGGCTTTCAAACAGTTTTGCTGGATTCGTTTGGGCAGGAATCATGACGCCGCCGGCAGTGTAAGATTGGCTTTGTGATTTTGCAGATCCAAGAGTGATTGAGGAAAAGCGAGTTTTGTTTTTGAGTTGAGTGGCTGCAATTTGATCGATAGAGACCGAATTCCGAAAGCCACCCATGCCCGGTTTTCGCGCGGAAGTGAGGAAAGTCATTTCACTGTCATGGGGTTGCCGCCCCGTTTGATCTTCGTGTTGAAGGCCGGAAAAAAGCGTGAAGTCGTTGCGATGATCTTGAAGTATTTTTAAATAAGCGGTTGCTTCATAGTCCTTTCCTGGAGTTTTGGGCCAGAGGTTGGGAGGGTGGAGGCCAAGTGTTGTGCACAAGAACACGAGTCTCTGGGGAGGCGGTAAGACGGAACCATTGCGGTTCATAGATTCCAGCATCGGCAGCGTTAAGGCGACGCCAGTCGATTTCAACATTGTTCGCCGGTCGATGGTCTTGATCATTGAGAAATACTTTCAAACTTATTTGTGTTGGAACAATCGGGATTCAATAACCGCATGAATGATATCTCGAATGGGATAGCCTTTTTCTCGCGTTTGTTGTTCGATGGAATCGATAACCTGCCGGTCAGCAAATTCAATTTCGGCTCCGGTCGCATAAACAACCAGTTGTCCAATAAAGTTTCTTGCAACTTGCTCGCGATTCTCGAGTAAGATCTTCTTGAATTCGGTAATATCCTCGAATTGTTTTCCATGGGCGGAAACGCCGCTCGAGTCAACTGGCAGCCCTTTCTTGGGTGGCAATTTGTTTTCAAAACCGAAAAAGTTCTGCTTGCCGCCAGCAATCCTGTAATGGGTTCGATACCTGCCAATTGGGTCAAAGCTCTCAAGAGCAAACCCGGGTGGATCTATTTTTTGATGACATTGGTTACATGATTCAAGATCTCGATGCGCGGTCAGGATTTCTCTGATGGTAGTTTTTCCTCTTGTATCTGGTTCGATCGAGCCAATCCCAGGAGGAGGGGGTGACGGTGGGGTGCCGAGGAAGTTCGTGAGTACAAAGTTACCTCGCATTACGGGGGACGTGGTGGTTCCATTGGCCGTTGTTTTTAAAATCGCTGCTTGTGTGAGGATTCCACCTCGAGGACTTTCAGGCGGCAGCATGACTCTCTGGAATTGCTGCCCCTCAACGCCATCTATGCGGTAGTGTTTCGCTAGACGTCGGTTTAAGAATGTAAATTCTGAATCAATAAGTTGATCGGTACCTAAATTTTCATCGATGAGTTCCCGAAAAAATAGTTGGGTTTCTTTGGGGATGGAATCACTGAGGAGTTCATCAAACTCCGGGTAAAGTTGATCGTCAGGGGTAGTCGCGTTTAATTTGTAGACTCGTAACCACTGTCCCACAAAGTCGTTGACGAACCGCGCTGATTTCTCATGATTGAGAAGGCGTTCGACTTGTTGTGATAGAACTCTCGGTTGAGATAGCTGTTGCTTTTTCGCAAGTTCAAAAAGCTCAGCATCGGGGAGGCTTTTCCAAAAGAAATAAGAGAGTCGGTTCGCGAGCGCAAAATCATCGAGTTGGCCCTGGGTTTCTTGGAAAATGAGAAACTGAGGGGAGCTCAACATAGATCTTAAAGCAACCTTCATGGCGGCAGTCGGCGGTTGTCCGGAAGCAAGTTCCGCCTTTGCAATCTCATGAAAAGGCAGAATTTCTTGTTCTGCTACCTCTCGTCGAAAGACCCTTGGAGCGATGTTGTTTATGACTGTTGTGGTGAAGTTTTCATCTGATTGGCCGCTCTCTATTTCGAATGGCCCCAGATTGTTATCTGTCTGGCTTTTGAAATTTACGCCGAGGAGGAGTTTTTGTGTGCTTTGAGGAGGCCATGATTTTGAGAGCGGTCCCTCAATTTTTTGTGAATAGATCGCGAGTCCTCTTCCTTTGTAGTGCTTGCTACCGCCCAGAGGAAACGAATGATTACCTTCCCGGTCAAAGGTTAGGTAAGGCAAATCACCCGGTTTTAGAAGGGTGTCTACAGAAATGGTTTGTGGATTATTTGGTGTGACGTCGACAGCGGCAGCGATGCGAACTTCGCCGCTACTGGGGCTTTTGGCAATGATTTTAGCTGTGAGTGGCTTCGCCGTTTGATAGGCTGCAACTTCGGCAGAAAGACGGTAGATGCCAGTGTGTCTAATTTCATAGGTAAACGGAGTCAGATAATCGACGTCATGAAAAAGGACGACTCCAGTTCCATCTTCTAGGTCTCTTGAGATATTGCCACCTTGGTTAAGGGGCATGTCGTGGAAAGATTTTATAAACGCGAAATCTGATTCTCTTGAGATGTAGGGATTTTTTTCAAGTTGAATGGCCTGCTCTAAGGCATTTTCAGCGGCTTGGAGGTAGCCCTCCATATGCAGACTGGAAATTCTCTGATTGCTGCCCACGGTGTCAAAATTACCCGTATCAGCCTCTTCGGGAATGGATGAATGATCGACATGTGAAATAGAAAGTAGGTCTTGAAGTGTGTAGCCCAATTCCCGCTTTGTTAAGCGACGAGAACGTACACGCCCATGTTCTTGTTGGGTGAGGAGATTCGCCCTGAAGAGATCCTTCTCAATCGCAGTGAGAGCTGCCTTCAAGGAGTTTAGGTCAGCGGGGGGTTCGGATGCAGGTGGCATTTCACCTGATTTGGCCCGGTTGTAAATTTTTTCCCATTGCTTAAAGGTGTGGGAGTCTGAGAGATCGCCATCAAGATCTAAGAGATTCAATTCGTTATCAGAATCTCCGTCGTGGCAATGAATGCAGGATGCTTCAATGAGTGGTGCTGCGATTGGGCGAAAGGACTGACCGTAAATCGATTGGCAAATCGATAAGATCGCAATAAAAGCAAGCAACGAAAATTTCATTTATCTGTTGGGGGGCTTTACTTACCGTTTGGAAATAGTGAACAGATGGATTTGCATAGACGCTCAGCGTTGTTTAGTTTTTTCCTTCGCACGAATTAATCGGTAGGTTATCGGTTGTGGGAGGTCGACGGTCATTTCCAAAGTATCTTGATTGACGAGACGGTAGCGGATGCTCAACGCACCTTCTTGTCCGGTTCCTGCGGTGTACAGGATTCCTAAGCTTGCCTCTCCCGAGGCTGAAAATTTCCACTCTCCGAGAGAAGATCCGCCATCACTTCCTGCACTCATGTTGAAAATCTGGCCGGTTTTTGCATTGACGCCGATCAAGGAGACGTCTTCTTTTTCCTTACCTTGCCGACTGGAGTTTTCTAACACTCTATTTTTGATTTTCCAGGAAAAGGTAGAGCTTAGGGATTTGCCATTGGTATTTTCATCCACCCAAGTTCCAACGATTCCATCCCATTTGGCGTTGCGAAGAATTTCGGCCAAGTTCTCGTCCCCCACAGCGTTTGCTGAGAAAAATAGAAGGCAGGAGGAAAAGGCGCAGGCGAGTATGCGGTTGACAAGGGGCATTTTTAAATTGCTCGGTTGAAGGTCATTGAAAAGTAACAATATGAATTGGAAATCGTCATTCGTCGGGAGAGTATTGGTTAAGAATTCTAAAAATTATTTGATTGTGATCCTGAGCGAGCGTTTCTCAAAAACAATATTACAGGCTAACCGACCAGAGTTGTTTTTCGTGGACAAAGTTTAGCTTGTTGATACGCATTGTTACGGAGTTGGACGATTTGTGTTGAGCTGGAGTTGGTTCAGTGTGGCAGCGTGACGAATGACTGCCTTTCCTTCGACGTTGAGGATCAGCATGTTTACCTTGGGATCCTCTTTTTTCCAGTCGATTTCAATCATGCCGAAATGGTTCTTGCGAAAGGCTTGTTGGACCCGATACCGATTAGGTTCAACGTTGTGCCAGTCTTCGGTAATTCCACTGGCGGTAATGTCGTAAATTGGGTAGAGATCGTCGAAGCTTCTTTTTGATATTTCACCCCAGTGGACATCTCCCGAAACAAAAACAACTCCATTGGCTTTTGTTTTGCGAATTAGTTCGGCCATTTTCTTTTGCTCATTGGGCAGGTTGGTCCATGACTCCCAACCGTTGTATTCGTGTCCGAACTGAATGGATGAGCAAATGATACGTAGGTCAGCTTTCTGATTTAGTTGATTCTCAAGCCACTTCCATTGCGCGTTGCCGAGGAGGGTCTTGTTGGTTGTATCGGGTTGATAGTCATTCTTAAATTTGCCACTTCGATTGTTGATTTCGGAATTTTGTTTAAGCGGATCTCGGAACGTTCGCGTATCGAGTAGGATCACCTGGAGTATTTTTTTGCCGTCTGAGAATGTGTGCGATCCATAAATTCCCGGGTGTTTTCTGCGCGGGCTGCTAAGAGGTACATTCCAGAAGTTCATGAAGATCTCTTTAGATGCCTTTTTAAAAGCGTATTCTTTGCCTGCATCATTACAGCCGTAGTCGTGGTCATCCCAAGTGGAAAGCACGGCAGTGTTCGCTCGCAAATTCTGAAACTCTTTTTTATTTTCGAGTTTTCTGTATTTTTGGGCGAGGACCTCCATGTCTTCGGTATCACCATAGATGTTGTCACCAAGGTAGATGAAGAGATCCGGGTTTTTTGCGACGACTGTGTCGAGAATTGGTTGCGGCTTATTTTGATTGCTGCAGGAACCGAATGCGATTTTTGAAGGTAGATATTGAATGTCCGCGACAGCTTTGATTGCTGGTTCAGCGGTATCTTGGGCAACCGCTGGGTTAATTGAAGAGGCGAATACTGCGAGTACTATACTCCAGCTGTAGAGAAGGAAGGAGCGATTGGTGATTGGTTGGGACATGTTGGGCTCACAGTGAATTTCAATGGTTTTGCGGGTAAGTTTACTCGATAAGTTACCAAAAATTGACGGCAGTTGGTTGAGTTTTATTGCTCGGCCAGCGTTGTCGTGTCGTTCATCTATTCACGCTGTAAAACACGCATTCGGGATCGAGAGAGTATCAGGGTGTTGATTTATTAGCAGATCCTTCGTGAATTTTTGGAACTCTGTTATCCTAAGAAGTGTCTTTGAGTTGGTTTTTTAATTTTTAACCTCTGCGTGAGAATATTATGGGTCTTCGAGTGATTGTCTTATGTACTTTGCTGGCATTGTTAACATTGACCGCCAGTGCAGATTTCCACGATACGAGTGATCTCGAAAAGGTCAAAGATAGTTTGGCAAAGTGGGAGAAAACGAAAGCCGATGTTGGTGGCAGTTATTCCTACAAAGTTCGCTGGTCAAGTTTTATTGAGTATGGGCATGAGACGAGAATCTTCGTGAAGAATGGAAAGGTGGTTCGGAGGACCTTTCGTCCGATCGCTATGGTAGACAAACCTACTGGTGAATCACCGTTTGAAAAATGGAAAGAAGAGGGGGATCAGCTCGGGACACATCGCGATGGAGCGCCTGTCAAGACACTGGATCAATTGTATGAATCCTCAATTAAAATTGCTTCTAAAAAACTGGAGTCGACCGAGCGTCGCTTTGTAAAAATAGACAACCGCGGCCTTTTGCTTGAGTGCTTCATTATCGATACACGCATTGCTGATGATGCTCCCAAAAATGGAATGTCGATTTCGGGTATAAGACTGCCTCGCACCGGCGATGCTGCTGAGGCGAAGCGATTGAAGGCTGTGCGTTTGAGCGGCAAAGACAACGGCAAAACAATCAAAGTAACGCTGGGGCAGAAAATTCAGATTCAGCTTGAAAGCAATCCGACGACTGGATACACGTGGGTGGATCAGAGCAAGTCAAAGTCGATTCGATTGATGGGAGATGTTAAATATAAGGCTTCGGGGGAGGGCGTTGGTAGTGGAGGAGTTTCGACAGCAAGTTTTAAGACAACTGCAGAGGGAGCGTCAGAGATAAAGCTCGGTTACTTGCGTACCTTTGAAGACAAGCCTGCGATTAAGCAATTTTTGGTAACACTGCAAATTAGTAAATCCGCAGAAAAAGACCCTGGAGAAA
>JAALLA010000085.1:0-3829 GCA_011087765.1 Pirellulaceae bacterium | reverse complement strand
AAACCTTACCCAAAACACTGGGGTGCTCCGCCTAAATTACAGACCAGAGATCTACGTCCACTTCCCGGTGGCTTTGGTCAGGGAAGTGGGACACTGGTAAAGTGGATTTCAGAAAATCTGGCTCGTGATGAAAAATCAAAGAACAAAAAATAGCCCTAACAAGGTGATCGTATTTGCGCATTCATGCGGAAAAAGGCTCGGTTTTTGTCAGTAGTTTCTGCTTACAGATTGATACAGGGAGAGAGTTGACTTCGGCCGATTGCGAGTGAACAATTTTGATCGCAATCTGAATCGAGTTTAGGCGGTTATTTATGAGTTTTCGTTTCTTGTTTTTTTGGGCCTGTTTGATTCCGCTTGCGGGGTCCGCAACCTCCCGTGTCAGCGCCCAACTAATTGAGGAGCCCAACCCTCTTTTTCGATCTGATCACGCCTCCGAAATCACTTTAAGATTTACCGAAGAAGAGTGGAGTAAATTGCAGCCATCGAAAGATATCGATTGGGATGTTGGTCGTGCATTCGGCGAAGTTATTTCAGATGCTAGTCAGGGAAAAGAGTTTCGTGCAGGCAAAGAAAGCCGGCCTGGATTGGGCGGCTACCTCGGTTTGAATCATCAATACGGCAGGGCTGATGTAGAAATCGATCGCGAGCAGATTGCCAATATTGGAGTGCGTTACAAAGGCAATGGAAGTTTTTTAGTAGGTCGAGAATTTGGTAAGTACTCGTTTAAGATTGACTTTAACGAGTATCAGGATGACTTAAGTTTTCATGGTGTAACCAAAGTCAATTTGCAGAATTGTGCAACCGACCCTTCGATGCTTCGGGAGGCTATTTCTTATCAACTGTTTCGGGAAGTTGGCGTTTCTTGCCCGCTAACGGGCTGGGCTTCGGTAGCGACAGAGATTGATGGAAGTCTCGAGCAGCGAGGCCTGTATTTGGTGGTTGAGCAAGTCGATGAAAGATTTTTAGAGCGTTCTTTTGGGGAGTCCCATGGGTTGCTTGTGAAGCCGAGTGCCTTTACCGCGTTTCCTTATTTGGGTGATTCGTGGGATGCTTACGAATCATTTTATAACCCCAAAACGAAATCGAGTCCGGCGCAGCAACGTCGCATCATTGAGTTCGCCAAGTTAGTTCACAAAAGTAATCGGGAAGAATTTAATTCTCAGATTGAAGAGTATTTAGATTTAGATAACTTCTTGTCATTTTTAGCTGTGAATGCCATCTTGTCTAACCTCGACAGTTTTCTTGGGGGGAGTCAGAACTATTATGCTTATCTCAGTCCCGAGACGAATAAGATTTTGTTTATCCCTTGGGATTTGGATCACTCATTCGGCGCACTCGAGATCATTGGGACGCCTGAATCCAGATTGCAACATAGTATTAATCAACCGCAGATCGGTGCTGGTAAAAATCGTCTGATCGAACGGATGTTGGAGATTCCTGAGATCAGACAAGCTTATTTAACAAGAGTTGAGCAGCTTTTGGATACAGTTTTCGAGCAACAGAAATGGCTCGATCAAGTAGATGAAATGGCAGCTTTTGTTGGGCCGAAGCTTGCTGAGGGGGAAAGGGTAAGAATGGATGCCGCGATTGCTGATGGTGGCTTTGATGAACGTGGGTATCCATTAAAAGCGTTCGTTCGTAAGAGGCATGAATCAATACGAGATCAACTGTCAGGGAAATCGAAAGGCGAGACAAATGACTTTAAAGAATTGCTTGACCCCAAGCTGATATTTAGATTGATTGGTTGGGGGCTCGCGATAGCGGTTGCAGGCTTCTTTAATTTCATCGCCTGGATCTGGGCCAGCATTGCTGGTTTTCGCTTTGGTACCAAGTGGGGTTTGCTAAACCTGTTGCTGTACCCACTGATGCCGCTGGCGTTTGGTTTTCTTGTTTCCCGCAAGTTGGGTTGGCGATCTGCGGTGATGACGCTGATCTCTGTTTGTTTGGTGATTGGTTTTTCTATCCCATTCATTCTGACCATCAGGTCTTTTTAGTGCTGGGTAAACGCCTCCTCTCTTGTCGTTTTTTATCAATCAATGAGCACGGCTCAATTGCATTAATTCCACTTCACCTGCCATGACAGTCGTGCGTTCTAGCAGGACACGGCTTGTTATTCGAATTCCAGACATTTACAGCTTGTCGAGATGGGCTTGTCGGCTTTTGCCCAGTGCTTTTCGTAATTCGCGAAAGCTTGTTCAGCGGCTTTTGTTTTTCCAAGCCCTTTTAGAGCTCTCGAAAGGCCGAATAGAGACCAGCCATTGTTCGGCCATTTTTCGAGATCTTCACGATAACATTGCTCTGCTTTTGCGTGTTGATTCGTAGCGAGGTAGACCGCCCCCAGAGTGTGGCGGATGGGTTGTAGCCATTGAGGCGGCTCACCATAGGCTAGCGTTGATTCAATTGTCGCTGCGTCAGTCAGGAGCTCGGTAGCGAGCTCCCACTTTTCTTTTTGAAGTGCGATTTCACCGCGAATGAAAAGGTCACTGACCTGCAGGAAGCGGTCGTCCATCCCGCCCATTTCCAGAGCAGCCATTGGGATTGCGGAGCGGGCATTTCGGAATGCGGTGTACTCGATTTCTGCATTGGCGAAATCTTTTTTTGCAGCAAATGCAACCGCCCGGTGAGCTCGCCAAATCGCCGTTGTCACCGAGAGGGTCGCAGGGGGTGCTGGTTCAGCAATGATTTCGTCCCATCGGCCGAAACGTTTTTGAACGTCGTAAACCGAGCACATCCAGCGATCGAAAACGGGGCCAATCTTGGCGATGACAGCGTCCGGTGTTTGTTCCCACATATGGCGGGCGGCAGACATTGCCTCTTTTTCCCGGCCACTCATCATTGCGGCGTAAGCCAGCATGTGCGAGTTGTGAATCATGTAAATATATTGCATCCCTTGCTGAGGGGATAATTTTAAATATTTTTGATCGGCGTCGAGCGCTTTTACGTTTTGTTCGATGGCTTCATTCCACAACCCTGTTCGGACGTAGATATGAGACGGCATGTGTAGTAGATGTCCACTGGCAGGAATCAGGTTGTCGAGTGCATGAGCCGCCGTTAAAGCTCTTTCAGGAGTTTGGCTTGGCTCCATTGCGTGAACGTATAGATGGTTCGCACCTGGGTGGTCAGGTTGCAGCTTGAGAACTGATTCAAGGGTCGAGACAATTTTGTCTGTATCTTCAACGGGTTCCCCGTCAGTCGTATAAAGTTCCCATGGACGAAGCATCATCAATGATTCGGCATAGAGGGTTCCAACGTCGGCGTCTTGGGGGAATGCTTTCCATACTTCGCTCATCGCAGCGGCGTAGGCTTGATCCAGCGGTTGGCGGTTTGCGGCAGCGGGGAAAGTATATCGCTTGGACAATGCTTCAATTAATGCGCGTTCGACATCCGAAGCATTTTTTATTCGGCTCTTTGCGTTTTCGATGGCGTAAAA
Organism: Pirellulaceae bacterium; assembly: GCA_011087765.1. GTDB lineage: Bacteria > Planctomycetota > Planctomycetia > Pirellulales > Pirellulaceae > Mariniblastus. The sequence goes on along the minus strand of JAALLA010000085.1, from coordinate 399 downwards.
CGCAGCTTTCGATCGCTCGGGCGTGATGGGGCTGTTGTAATTGGGGCCTTCACAGTAGGCGATCCCCCACCAAGTCATGGGGCATTCGGGATCTTGTTTGGCTGCCTGCATCAGTGACCGAATCGCTTCATCGTGATTAAAGGCAAATGCCCACGTTAATGCCTGGTCAAAATAGGCTTGCGTGGCCTTTGATTTCGTTGAGATTTTCCTTGTGTGGTTACCCATCCCTTCAAACATCAAATCCCGTTCAGATGTTTGGGCGACAACGGGAGATGAATGCTTTTTCAAACCAACAATTGAAAATCCGCTGGTTAAAATGAAAACGCCAAGTACCGCAAAAATTCGGAAATTCATTCCTGTTTTTCCATAGAGATCATTGTGAATCAATAATTAAGTAAC
>JAALLA010000357.1 GCA_011087765.1 Pirellulaceae bacterium | reverse complement strand
TTAGCGTTTGCAGTGCTAACCAAACAGGTTTGACCTATTCTTGGTAATTAAAAGGAATCTATATCGTGGAGAAAGCCCCCATCGATTCTGAAGTTAGAAATTGGATGATCATTTGCCATCTGGCAAGCTTTTCTGGTGCACTTGGTATACCCGTGGGAAATGTAATTGGCCCTCTGATTGTTTGGTTGATCAAAAAAGATGAATCCGAGCAGATCGATTACCATGGGAAAGAGGCGATCAATTTTCAAATCACTTTGACCATCTATACGTTTGTTTCACTTTTGTTGTGCTTTTTGTTTATTGGTTTTGCACTGGTGCCGGCGGTTTTATTATTCGGAACTGTGTTTACGATCATCGCGATCGTTAAAGCAAATGAAGGTGATCGTTATAGGTACCCGTTGACCATTCGTTTTCTGCGTTAATTGCAAGTATCGCCAAGAATACTGCGATTATTGTATTGGGCCTCGGATTTGATTTTTGCTTCGAATGAAAGGGACGCTAACCGTTGGCAGCAATTCTGGCAGTGGAGAAGGCGGTGCCGAGCTACTCTTTCAGGTTGGAAATGGGTTGGTAGTATGGGTTGGTAGTTTAAGTGAGTTCAACTCCAAATAGGTTTACACCCCTCCCGTCACGAGAGGCGTCAAGATAAAACAAAAGGTTTGGTAAACCAGTTCATTTTGTTGGCGATAATATGAAACAGAGTTGTGAACCCCGTCCAAACACGCTGTTTATTGAAGTTTCGATGTCTGGCTTACCGGAGGTCGATGGGCTGTTTGTCCCGTCGACAGCACCACCAGTAATTTCCGAATCTGGGACTGAGTCGAGTGTTGGTTATTGGAACGGTAAAATGGCGTGGGATCGCGCGGATGGGAAATCCGCACGCAGTCCATCAATTTCTTATTCCAATACCTACCGGTCGTGGCGAATTTCTCGACTTGATGGCCATCTCGCATATGACATGGTCTGTGAAGGGGAACTACCACCGGTAAACGAACCTTGGCACGTTTATAAAAAGGGTGTTTCTCCGGCACCAAAAATTGTAATTCACTACTGCGATCCTAGAATGCCCTGCCCGCCGGCAAACATTGTGTTTGTCTTGGGGGGACCCGGGACAGGCAAAGGAACGATGTGTGAGTTGGCGGAACTTCAGCTAGGTTGGACTCATCTTTCAACGGGAGTTTTATTGCGGGATGAAATCGAGGCGGATGGCCCGAATGCCAAAGTAATCGAACAAACGCTGGCGGACGGTCAGTTGGTCTCAAATGAGATCGTGCTCAAGTTACTGCAACAAGCGATTGAGAATACGATTAGGACGACGGGAAAAATGAATTTTTTATTGGACGGTTTCCCCCGTTCCTTGGGGAATCTCGAAGGCTGGTATGATCTTTTCGGCCGGGATACCAATCTTCCCAAAATGTTGTATTTGGATTGTCCTTTCGAAGTTCTTGAACAGAGGATTATGGGGCGTTCGAAGTATACCGGAAGAAATGATGATAATCTTGAGAGCATGAAACTTCGATTTGATACATTTAAAACGGAAACTCTACCGACAGTGGAGTTGTTTCGAAGCAAAGACAAGTGCATCGAAATTGATACTAGCGTGGACCGAGCCTCGGTTTATGCTAAATTTTCGGAACAGCTATCCGAATACACGGATCAGAGTTTGGCTGGCAAGCCACTTTCAGAACGAGCCGAGATGCTCTTGGGGATTCGGCCGTATCCAAAGAAAGAAAGTTAGATTTCACCGGACTAATTCTGTCTTTCCTGGTTTCGCGTCGCTTGTTCTTGATAGTGCCCTCCCTTATCTTAGCGATGTTCTCCTTGCTAGGTCACGAAATTTAGCGAGAGGGAAATTGCCCCAATATTTTTTAGTTGAGCGTTCATGGCGAATATTGCGTTACCGATTTGTTTTGAAACGGCCGGCTATTTTTTAGCCCACGTCGTGATTGTTTTAGGATTTGTCTCTCCGGCGGTCGCACAGGATTTTTCCCATAAGTCTATCCCTCTGAGTGTGACTGGCGTCAATCGTCCTGAGTTAGTAGCACTGGACGAGATGATGGACTCATTCATGCGTAAGCATCAGGTCCCTGGTGGCAGTCTTGCGGTTTCGAAAGATGGCATTCTCATTTATTCAAGAGGGTTTGGCTTGCGTGATGTTGATAACGCAAAACCCGTGTTACCGTCGACAAGGTTTCGCATTGCCAGTCTCTCAAAACCGATCACCTCAGCTGCCATAGCGGCTCTGGTGAAATCTGGGAAAATGACTTTTGATGATTCCTTAGTTTCTTTTTTAAATCCGCTAGAACGTGCACAGCTTCATCCGCGGCTTCGTTCCGTCACGGTTAAACAGATTCTCCAACATCGTGGTGGTTGGGATCGCAAAAGTTCCTCCGATCCAATGTTTGATACGGTAAGGATAGGCAAAGCACTGGGTTTGGAACGGCCTGCCACGCAGGAAGAGCTAATCGGATTTGTATTACAGCGTCCGCCTGATTTTGAACCGGGGACAAAATATGCCTATTCCAATTTTGGCTATTGCTTATTGGGCCGAATTATTGAACGGGTTTCCAAACAGCCTTACGGCGAGTTCGTAAAAAAGACTTTATTTGATCGTTCGTCTGTTGCCTCATTAGATTTAGGGAAATCGTTAGCCGTTCAGGAAAATGAATCCAAATATTATGTGCCGTCCAGGAAAATGGTGGTTGGAGTTGTGCCGGGTGTGCTTGGTAAGCAGGTTCCTACCCAGTATGGAGGTTGGTGTATCGAGAATATGGATTCGCATGGTGGCTGGATCGCATCGGCTGAAACGCTGGTATTATTTGCTGATTCATTTAACCGTCCGGAGTCGTGCAGATTTTTGACTAAACCGATTGTGTCTGAGATCTTCAAGAATCCAACGGGCGATGA
>JAALLA010000356.1 GCA_011087765.1 Pirellulaceae bacterium | reverse complement strand
GGTTTCGAATAAGATTAAAATCTTCAGAGGATAATCTGGTCTAATGCAAACTGCCGCCGGCTTTTGGCCTGAGCGTTATTTAGCTTGAAATTAGAGACAATATCTAAATCCTGTTAGGTATGGTGAATGCGTTCAATGACGATCAAGAAAGATTTATTTTTTTTGACCTTGGTTTTTGGCGGAATCGCTGCGCTTACGATTGCCTTGACGCGAGTTGAGAAGATTGCTCCCTCCAAGCCTTCTAAAAAGAGCGAAGTTGCGCTGGCAGATGTCGCTGTGGTTGCAAACGCGATTGACGCTGCATTCGCGGAGAATTGGGTAAATCGAGACCTAGCTCATGCTGATCAAGTTGATAATCTTCTGGTTGCTCGCCGGATATCGCTGGGGATTGCAGGGACAATTCCATCACTAGCGGAAATTCGGGAATTTGAATCTCAGCCTGAAGCAGATCAGATTGACTGGTGGCTGGCTCGACTTTTGGAAGATCGGAGAACCAGTAATTATCTTGCAGAGCGGTTAACGCGTGCGTTGGTTGGTGTTGAGGACGGCCCCTTCTTGATTTTCCGTCGTCGTCGATTCGTGAGTTGGCTTTCGGATCAGCTGTATTCGAATCGGCCTTACGATGAATTAGTCTCGGAGATCTTGACCGAGGAAGGTTTGTGGACAGATACCCCGGCAGTTAATTTTTATACGCGAACAATCACGCAAGGAGAGGAAAGCAACAAGCCTGATCCGGTGCTTTTGGCAGGTCGGACTTCTCGCGCTTTCCTGGGAATGCGGATTGACTGTTTGCAATGTCATGATGATTTTTTAGATACAGTGGAGTTGGGAGAAGCGGACGATTTGCGGAGTGGAACTCAGCGTGACTTTCATTCGCTGGCCGCATTCTTCAGTGATGTGGAGAGTTCTCTACTTGGGATTCGAGATGTAGAGGAGCACACACCTTACGAATACCAATTACTTGATGAGGATGATGCTTCAGTGGTTGTTCCGATGGTCCCATTTCACTCAGAGTTAGATGGAAAAGAATCGAATCAGCGGACGAGGCTTGCAAATTGGGTAACTCATAAAGAAAATCGCCCTTTCGCGCGAGCAACGGTTAACCGATTCTGGGCGATCATGTTCGGACGGGGGTTGGTAAACCCGGTCGACGAGATTCCACTTGGGGGGCCGTTTCCAAAGGTGTTGGAAATTTTAACCAGTGATTTTGTTCGTCACGGTTATGATTTGCATCGTTTAATTCGAGTGATTGGAGCAACGCATGCGTTGAGATTAAACAGTGCAGCGAATTTTTCAATCACGCAGAGTCATGAAGATGCGGTCGCTGTTTTTCCCACGATACGCCTGCGTCCGGAACAGGTTGCTGGTGCAATTGGTCAATCAACGAGCCTGACGACTATCAACTCTGGCTCGCACATTACGACGCGATTAATGAAAATTGGTCAGCAAAATGAATTTGTGAATCGATTTGGCGACCCGGGAGAGGATGAGTTCAGCGATCGCGGCGAAACCGTAACACAGCGATTGCTGTTGTTAAATGGCGAGATGGTGGGTGAGCGATTGGAGAATATCCTTAATGCGCCGTCTCACCTTGCAAATTTATCACCCGATGTCGGTACTACCGTCGACGTGATCTACTTGACGACATTGACGCGGCATCCAAATGAAGAAGAGAGAAATCAGGCAGTGAGTTGGATTAATCAACAAGGCCGTGACCAGCGTAGTGAGGAAGTTATTGATTTATACTGGTCTTTGTTAAACAGTGCTGAATTTCGATGGAATCATTAGTTAGAATTTGTTATTGCAAACTGAGGTGTTGGTGGTGCAAACCGAAGTAAAGTTTGTAACTGCGGTGAGTTTTTTAGGGCGTAAAGCTTGGTGATCTAATGTTAAATCCAACTAATTATCTTCAAAAACAACAAAGCCATTTTCACCGTCGTTCCTTGCTGAAAATGGCAGGTTTGAGTGGGTTCTCTTGGTTGACCCCATTGGCCACGCGTCTTGCCAGAAGCGCCGAAGCCGACCGGAAAAAAAAGGCTAAATCATTAATCGTTTTGTGGCTTGAGGGGGCCCCGAGTCAGTTGGAAACCTTTGACCCCCACGAAGGTACAGAGATCGCCGGTGGAAGTAAGTCTCGCAGGACTAATGTAAAAGATATTAAGCTGGGAGATGGACTTCAGCAGGTTGCGGAGCAAATGGATCACATCTCGCTCATACGGTCTGTTACTAGTAAAGAGGGTGACCACGAGCGGGCTATCTACAATGTTAAGAATGGCTTTCGGCCAGATCCAACATTGGTTCATCCGTCCATTGGAAGTGTTATCTGTCACCAATTAAATCATGAGCATGATCGACAGATTGATATCCCCCGCCATATTTCAATTTTACCCGGCAATATGCCTGGGCGGGGTGGTTATCTTGGGGACCAGTTTGACGCTTTTAAAGTATTTGATCCTGTTCAACCAATTCCCGATGTGTCAGCGCGCGTTGAGACCGAGCGTCAGTTAAGCCGGCTGGAAAAGTTGAAGTTTGCTGACCGCCAGTTTTTGAAAAATCGTGGTAACAACTTGATTGTTGGCGACACTCTTAGGAATTCCAACCTTGATGCCGCGATTCGGATGATGTCTTCGGATCAGTTAAACGCCTTTGATGTCAGCCAAGTCTCGGAATCTGAGCGATCTCAATTTGGAGATACTCCGTTTGGTCGAGGTTGTCTGGCTGCACTCAGGTTGATTGAGACAGGCGTAAGGTGCGTGGAGGTTACTTTAACTGGCTGGGATTCGCATGTTAACAACCATGAGATTCAAGCGGGGCGTATCAGTATCCTCGATCCAGCCTACGCTTCCTTAATTAAGGAATTGAAAAAGAGGGATTTGTTGGATTCGACAATGGTTGTCTGTGGTGGAGAGTTTGGTAGAACGCCGTGGATCAATCCGCTG
>JAALLA010000355.1 GCA_011087765.1 Pirellulaceae bacterium | reverse complement strand
GCTGCGGTCGTGCAGCTTCAGTTTGAGGTCGGGAACTGGAAAGAAATCAGCCCAGATCTTCCCGGTCAAATTTTGAATATCTGGAGGCCAAAGGAAATTGGAATTGACTGAAAGCCTGAACAATTAGACGACAGGAATCAGTCTAAGCCTAAATCCCTAAACTCTAGCCGGTAATCATGCTGGAGATCTTCATGATAAGAATCAATCAGTTTTTGAATTTTCTTGATTTGGCCTGCGTACATATTGAACATCACCTTGCGATCTCGAAACGGCGTTTCGCTGCTAATCAACGAGCGGCAAAAAAACGCCCGAACCGTTAGCTCCGTCTCCTTCGATCCGGAAAACCTCAGACATTTGTCCATTACGCGAATGGTCTTTCTAAGTGTTTTTTTGTGCATGTTGGGGCTTAGGCGAAATTGCTCCTCAATTTCTTCACACAAATATCCAGCGTAGGCTGGTTCATTCTCAGAGAGAAAAAGAACGTAAGTCAGAAGCTCTTTATTATCTTTTTTGAACCGAGCCAAACGCAACACAATCTCGAGCAGTTCCCCCTGATCAAGCTTGACCAGTTGTTTTTTAACTTCCGCGATCGACGCCGCTTTCATTGAATTACCCTCGATTGATTCTGACACTATTGAACACAAACCACTATTTCGAGCTTTTAAGTTCTCCAATCTCGTCCATTGAAACAACATACCCACGACAATTTTTAGAACCGCATTCGCATTTAATTGCAAATTCAGCAGGCCAATTGTAGTCTATCGTTAACTCTTCCCCAGCTGAGATGTTTCGCAGCGCAGTCAGGTACAGCCCCCCGCGGCTTTCTTCCGCGACAGATTCAGGGTCGCCTTTCCAATCCGACGCAGTCATCCAATCAAATTCGCAGTTATGATCGCAGCTGTGATTCAAAAATCGAAACGGTGCGCTGGGTTCTAGCTGATAACCCTCAGCTGCCTGGAATGTGTATTCTGTTTCTAAACGCTGGTCTTGAAACAAATCGCCTTTGATCTGACCGATTACTGCAGTGGCAGGGAAGGCCCTGGAAGCAAATACTCCGCTTCCAGCAATTCCATCGCCAACCCTCACCGCATCACATTCCGATTGCATATTCTAACCAGTTGTATCTAAACATTATCTCGAAGGCATAAACAACGCTCGAACCTAGGCTAATCCATGGTCAAGCCAAAGATTCGCATGATAGATTCATAACATTTTTGCCAATTTATCATTGGGATTTAAATCACTAAAATTAACAAGCCGGCATCTATTTAAAAACCGGTGCAGCGTAAACTTCTTTTACTTTAAAATTTCTAAAGCGTTCAATACTGCCCTGGAGCTGAAGAGGCTTTCGAGCGCGAATGATCTGAATTTTGATAAAGTCCGGTTGAGAATCAGCCATTCGTTCATTCCAACCGGCTAACGTACGGACCTTTTGGCCTTCCACGGCCGTAATGATATCGCCCGTCCGTAAATCATATGTTTCCAAGTCCTTTGGGTTTCGAGCAGAATCAACGACCACTAAACCGGCGGAGAGTTCCGCTAAGTATCGATCTGCATCAAAGAATTCATCAGCCGATTCTTTCTCGATTTGTATTGGGTCTCGGCCCTCGCGGATCGCTTTTTGCCTCAGAACCTCTTTTACGGCTTGATAGCAATTGATCAAACCATGCCCCGTGCTTGAATCAAATCCAGGAGCACCGATGTCCGTTGCCGTGGACGTAATTATCTCCCGGATACGCCACGGATGAATTTCGTTATCAGCGGAGCGTATTAACGCGATTGCTCCGCAAAACATCGGCCCTGCAAATGAGTTACCGTTGATTGCAGATTCACGTACCGTGCCATTTGCCAGAAAAACGGGTAGTTGGTGATTGAATGCGCACACCTCTGGTTTCTTGACCTCCCCCTCGTGGTAGTGTTCTGTTTGCCAGAGAACCGGCCCTTGGCTGGAAAAGGACGTCTTCGTAAGATCTCGATGCACACCTGCCGCCGCGAAAACTACCTGTGGGATATCTTCGGGGGTGCGCATCTGTATGGGAACTTTGACTGTCTTCGCAAAATTCCCTGCGCCCGATACAAAACAAAGACCACAAATTGTTCCATGTTCGAGGATTTTTCGCCAATGGCTTCGGTATTGTCCTAAACCTGGAATCGAAAAACTCATGCTATAAGTGTCAGCCGCATTTTCAATCGCCCATTCAACACTGGCCTCAATTTCGCCTCGTGCAATCACACCTGCCCACTCTCCTGACGGCGCAAGCCCGAATTCGTATCGAAATTCAGGTGATCCTCGGCCACACACAATTGCCGCGCACATGATTCCATGCAGATCCCGACTTGATTCGCTCTTCGGCCGGACGCAAATTTGAGCCGTCCCGTTGTTGAAATTAAAACCAACAATTGGCGACTGAGATTCAGCCATTTGAGGTGATTTTGCGAAGTGAAAATCGTGAATAACGTTTAATGTGCCTTTGCCAGAAACACCAAATCGTTCCCAAACTCGGTCTGCCTTTAGGGCGTGGACGTACCACGGATGTAGCCAGCGCTTTGGATCGAAGATAAATTCAGGCGAAACCCTTTGACCAGTATTAGAAATGACGTCCGGTTTTACAGAATTAATTTTTCGAACAATAAAAATCTTACTGACGCCGGGTACCTCTTTCAGCCGCCCGACATCAGAAATTCGTGTCGTCGCACTGAACCCGTTGACTATCCAATGCTGTCGGACGTCGGCCAGAATCCCGGTATTCTGCAGTTGATCAAGCTTTTCTTTCGCCCTCAAAAACGATCTTTCAGACTCCTGCTTCAGTGCCGCTATCACATGTGTTCGCAAAACCGACCGCGGAACTGTATCAAACTCGAACGTCCGCCTTTGATACGCTCCTCCATCACCCAGAAGTTGGCGATCAAACCAGACCTTCACCGTAACTTCGGTATCCT
>JAALLA010000005.1:39569-59632 GCA_011087765.1 Pirellulaceae bacterium | reverse complement strand
AAACATTTAGTCTAATCAATTTATTACCGCAGACAGAATTCTGGAACTCAATTTTAAATCTACTCACGATGAAATAACAAATGCCTCTTGGATTCGAAATCGGTTTTGACCGACCCTGGTTTTTATTGCTGCTAATCATCATCCCGGTGATGTGGGCCTTTAGCTACAACAGTCTCGCTGGACTTGGGCGCGGGCGTTGTCTTCTCGCATTGGCGTTTCGCTCACTCGTCGTTTGTCTTGTCGTTTTCGCAATCTCTGATGCAAAATGGCAACGTTCGACTGACCGCCTCACTGTTCTCTACTTGCTAGATCAAAGCGAGAGTATTTCTTCCGCCAAACGAAAACTAATGCTCGACTTCGCTTACGAGTCAGTCAAGCAGCATCGTCGAGATAAGAAGAAGGATAAGGCAGGCGTTATCATTTTTGGTGGTAATGCAAAAATCGAATCAGCTCCCCACGATGGAGAAATTCCCTCAATTGGAAAAATTGAATCCAGCGCCAGCCTCGAAACGGGTGCCACTAATTTAGCCTCGGCCTTAAAACTTGCGACCGCGTCTTTTCCCGAGGACACAGCCCGGCGCGTCGTCATTATTTCCGACGGAAATCAAAACAACGGCGACGCGATCGAGGTAGCTCAAAAAATGGCCGATGACGGCATCGGGATCGATGTCGTTCCGGTCGAACTGATCCCAGGTGCCGAGGTTTCAGTTGAAAAAGTCGTCATTCCAATGGATGTCCGGAAAGGACAAAAGTTCGATACTCGAGTGGTTATCAATAATGAAGCACCCAATGGTGAAACCGTTTCCGGAAAATTGCGTCTGACGAGGAAAACTGCTCAGAGTGAAGAACTGGTAGACGAACAAGACATTATACTTGAGCCCGGGAAGACCATCGTTGGCTTCACGTCCCAGCTCGATCGATCAGCGGTCTACACGACTGAAGCTGTATTTGTGCCCAACCAGGGGCAGAATGATGCCATTTCTCAAAACAATTCCGCCTCGGCGTTCACTCAGGTACGCGGAAAAGGAAAAGTGCTACTGATCGAAGATGCATTTCATCCCGGTGAATTCTTACATCTTGTTGAACGACTGCAGCTTAATTCAATTGAAGTCGATGTTATTCAATCGAATAATTTATTCACAACACCGGCAGAGTTACTCCAGTACGATTCGGTGATCCTCGCAAACTTACCCCGGGCGTCGGGTGATGAAAATCCTAATCAAGAAATCGAGTCGTTCAGCGACGCACAAATCCAAATGTTGGTAGATAACTGCGAATACATGGGATGCGGCATCGTAATGCTCGGCGGCGACCGCTCTTTCGGTGCCGGCGGTTGGTCAAACACACCGCTTGAAGAAGCGATGCCGGTAGACTTTCAAATCAAAAATGACAAGGTTTCGGCGGTTGGTGCGTTGGCACTTATGATGCACGCTTCGGAGATGGCCGACGGGAATTACTGGCAAGTCAAAATTGGCGAAGAAGCCATCAAAGTCCTTGGGCCAATGGATTACTGCGGTGTGATTGACTGGAGAGATTTTGGCGGAACTCCAAGGTGGCTTTGGAAAATGCCAACCGGCGTCGATCGAATTTTTGGCAACCGCAACAAGATGCTCGCGTTAATCAATAAGATGAGACCGGGTGACATGCCTGATTTCAATGCTCCGATGAAAGTAATGCTCAATGGACTCGTAAAAGTAAAAGCATCCATGAAGCATGTGATTATCATCAGCGATGGCGACCCAACGCCACCATCTGCGGGACTCCTTCAGCAGTTCATCGACGCTAATATCAAAATCACGACCGTGGCAGTAGGAACGCATGGCCCTGCCGGCAGCAGTCCTCTTCAAAAAATCGCCAACAAAACAGGTGGCAAATATTATGTCGTCAAAAACCCGAAAGCACTTCCGAAAATCTATCAGCGGGAAGCTAGACGGGTTTCGAAGCCGGTCATTAAAGAATCACAATCTGGAATGCAAGTCGTAGGTGTATCGGGAAGGAGTGACCACGAAATCATCCGGGGGATTGACCTTAACGAGCTTCCACCGTTTCTCGGCTATGTGATGACCACAAGAAAGAAAAGCAACCTTGTTGAACAACTCGCCCTTTCCAACGATCCAAAAAATGATGGTGGCGAAAATTCAACACTGCTCGCTGCGTGGAGATATGGCAATGGCCGAACCGTCGCATTTACAAGTGACGCCGGCAAGAAATGGACCTCCCAATGGTTCAACACGGAGGTCTACGACAAGCTATTTGTGCAAATGGTGCGGCACTCCATGCGTCCTATCACTGAAGACGCAAATTTTTCAGTCGCCTCCGAATTAAAAGATGGCGTAGCCAGAATCGTAGTTACTGCTCTTGATGGGGATGAAGAATTAATAAACTTTCTGAACCTTACGGGCACCGGCATTAAGAACTCTCCTGATTCCGCTGAAACCGAAGCGATCAACCTTGAGTTCAACCAGGTTGGCCCCGGTCGCTACGTTGCGGAACACCCGGTAGAGGGAACTGGAAACCTCCTCTATACCATTTTCCCGGGCGATGGATACGAGCGACTTAACGCTGGAATTAACGTTCCGTATTCAACCGAGTTTTCTGACCGGGAAACGAATCTTCCACTCCTCGACACTCTCAGTCAGATGACACCCCGAGGTGGTAAACCGGGAGTCACCCTCGACACACTGTTGGAACCGCGTGCTGAATGGTTCAACTCGGGAGAGCTAAATAAACAGGGTAGAACTGCCTTGGGCGAATCCATCACCACCAATACATTTCGGCCCACACTCTCCGCCGCAGTCGGCATCGAGGACATCTGGCCCTGGCTGTTGGTTATCTGTGGAACGGCATTCTTTTCCGATGTATTCGTTCGCCGCGTCTCTGCGTCTCCGTGGGCAATCACCCTTTGTTTCGTCGCGGTCTTTTCAGCAATCGGACTGATTGCACTTGCAGTGCCGACAATCATTGAAAGCGGATTCAAGGTTGAAATGCCCATCGTCGATTGGTGGACGATCGCGGCAGTCATTGCCTTATTAACCGTTTACGCGGCGTTTTACCTCTCATTTTTTGTAACCTCCGATTGGTTCACTGAGCGATTTGCGACCATCAAACAAAAACTATTCCGCCGAACCAAAGAAACCACCGCAGCAAGCATTGACCGTTTAAAAAGCAGAAAAGCGGAAATCGAAAAAGGTATCGAATCACGCCGCGCAACCACGAAATTCATCCCCGAGGATGAAACAAAATTAAGTGGTGGCAAGAAGCTCGAGGAAATCATTGCCAGTGAAATCGAAAAGACTCCGGCAATGCCTCCAAAGATTCATCGCGACAAACTCGATGCAGATGAATCCAATTCCTATACATCTCGTTTGCTCGATGCAAAACGAAAATTAAAACATCAACAACGAAAAAACGATGAGTAACTCCATCTCATTTAATTGCTCAAACATGTGAATGAACCAATTCACGAAATACTCAAGACAGATATTTAAATTTAGCTCTCAGGAAATCTGAAAACTATGAACGATGAATTGCAATTCCAGGAACAAGCCGAGAAATTTCGCGAACGTTATCAACAAATCAAAGATGAAATCGGAAAAGTGATTGTCGGGCATGACGAAATCATTCATGGTGTTTTGACTTGCATGATGATTGGTGGCCATTGCCTGCTCGAAGGCGCACCCGGCCTGGGTAAAACGCTTTTGGTGTCAACCCTTTCAAAGGCGCTCAACCTCCAATCCAATCGAATCCAGTTTACTCCTGACCTGATGCCTGCTGACATTCTCGGCACCAACATGGTTGTTGAAACCCCCGATGGAGGACGTGAGTTTCAATTTCAAAAGGGACCAATTTTCACCCAGATCTGCCTCGCGGATGAAATCAACCGAGCGACGCCGAAAACCCAGTCCGCGATGCTTGAAACCATGCAGGAAGGAACCGTTACTGTCGCAGGCAACCGGTACGTTCTCGATAAACCGTTTTTTGTTCTGGCTACTCAGAATCCAATCGAACAGGAAGGAACCTACCCGCTCCCTGAAGCACAACTGGATCGTTTCCTATTTAAGCTCGTCGTTGGTTACTCCAACCGTGAAGAACTGGCCACAATTCTTGAAAGAACGACAAAAGGGATCTCCATCCAACCAGACACCGTGATGGATGGACGGGAAATTCAGGAATGGCAACAACTCGTTCGCAAAGTGATTTTGGCAGACCATCTTCAAGACTATATCGTCCGACTAAATTTAGCGACTCACCCTGAAGGTGAATTTGCTCCCAAGGTAACCAACGATTATTTGCGATGGGGCGCAAGCCCGCGTGGTGCTCAGACAGTCGCGTTGGCGTCAAAGGTCCGCGCTCTTCTGGCCGGCCGCTTCAATGTGAGTTTCGAAGATATTCGCCGAGCCTATTTGCCCGCCATGCGACACCGCGTTGTCCCCAACTTCGAAGCTCAGGCGGAGGGGATCACTTCGGATCAGGTTCTTTTGGAAATCCTTGATCAGGTGCCACAAAAAGTGGACGAATAATCCCTCGCTTCGAAGTACTTGTCGCCCTTAGATCATCGGAACACTATGGCCAACACTGCCCCTTCAAAAAAGAAAACGCAAGAAGAACCACTTTTAAGCCCTGCGCTACTAGCTCAGTTGGAGCGTATGGAACTGGTTAGCAGGAAAATATTTCGTGGCCGCATGAAAGGCGAACGGCGGAGTAAACGCAAAGGTCAAAGCGTTGAGTTTGCCGATTTCAGAAATTACGTCGCTGGCGATGATCTCCGGTTTATCGACTGGAATATGTACGCCCGACTCGACAAATTATTCCTAAAGCTATTTATGGAAGAAGAGGATCTCCACTTTTACACGTTGATTGACGTCAGCCCTTCCATGCAATTTGGCAGCCCAACTAAATTTCAATATGCCAAACAGCTCGCTGGAGCACTTGGCTATATCGGGCTTTGTCGGGCTGACCGGGTCAAGATCGAGGCATTGGATGGTTCCCGTAACAGTAATGCTCCGACACTTCGCGGCCGGTCGAGCCTCTGGCAGCTCGTCGATCATCTCGAACGTATGGAATCGCAATCAACAGTTACCATGACAGAAGCCGTCAAAGCATTTTGCTTGCGAAATACCGGCAAAGGCATTCTTGTGCTCATCACCGATTTAATGGATAAATCAGGCTACGAGGAAGCACTTAAATATCTCGTCGCAAGAGATCTCGATATTTATTTAATTCACGTTCTTTCCCAGGAAGAAATCGATCCCGATATCAACGGCGACCTAAAGCTGGTGGACTGTGAAGATCAGGATATTGCAGAAGTCAGCGTCAGCCAACGCTTGATCGATCGATACAAACAGACACTTGCAACGTTTATTGAACAAGCCCGTGACTTCAGCTCTCGCCGTGGCATCGTCTACACGATGACCAGCACCGAACGATCAGTAGACCGTCTCGTTTCGCGTTATCTTCGACAGCGGGGATTGGTTCGGTGAATTTCATCAACATGTTGACTTGGTATCAGTGGCTGATCTTAGGATTAGTTCCTCCCCTGATTCTGTCACTTTACTTTTTAAAACTCCGGCGAGTCCCGTTAGAGGTTCCAAGTACTTATCTTTGGACAAAAACTGTCGAAGACATGCACGTCAACAGCATCTGGCAGCGTCTGCGGAACAACCTCCTCCTGTGGCTCCAATTGCTCATCGTGTTAATCCTCATGATCGCCTGCTTGAGGCCGGGTTGCACAGGTGAAAAACTCTCCGGAGATCGATTCATTTTCTTAGTTGATAAATCAGCCAGCATGAGTGCGACTGATACCGAGTCAGGTATTACACGACTTGAAGAGGCGAAAAATCAAATCTACACCTTGATCGACCGCATGAAGTCGAGCGATGCAGCGATGGTCATTAGCTTCTCGGATACCGAAGGAGTCGACCAATCCTACACAAAAAATAAAGCGATCTTAAAACGGAAAGTTAAATCCATCAAAGCGACGCACCAAGGGAGTGATATCAATCGCGCCCTCGTCGCTGCTACAGGCTTGGCGAACCCGGGGCGGACGAGTGATAAATTAAGCAGCACTGACGTTCAGGTCGCCGATGCACTCGCAGCCACCATGTATATTTTTAGTGATGGAGCTATCAAAGACGTCAGTAAATACGCGCCCGGTGAACTGACAGCCATTTACCAACCGGTGGGGGCGGTGAAGCCTGTGAGTAACATTGGGATTACGACTTTCTCAGTCAACGACCAACTTGATACTGGAGGTTCAATCGAAGCCTTCGTGCGACTGCAAAACTCTGGATTCGATTCCAAAACGGTCGAAGTTTCGTTATATATCGGCGATCAGTTGACCGATGCCGATACCGTGACAGTTCCAGGCCGAGAAATTGCAGAAGCTAACATGTCGCTGGGGGCTAACAGTCGTCTCGCCGACATCGGGCAATCCCCCCCCGGTGGACTTTCCCTCAAATTTGATCTTACCTCCGTCGCGGCCGTCCTCGAATCTGCGGCGCCGATTCGGTTTAAGATTGATGCTCCCGATGATTACCTCCTCGACAATGAAGCATACTGTGTCCTTAATCCTTCTCGACTGACCAACATTTTAGTTGTGACGGATTACAACCCTGCACTCAAACTTGCCAGTTCGACTGACCGCCTCAAGAAAATTGCAAACGTAAAATTTTCTGAACGCAGCTTTTTGAAAGAAAAGGAATATCAAACGAATGCGGCGCTGGGCGTTTACGATTTAATCATTTTTGATCAGTGCTCTCCCGAAACAATGCCGGCCTGCAACACAGTTTTCTTGTCCTCACTGCCGCCAGGCGAAGACTGGAAGTTTACCGAAGAACTAGAGATTACGCCCATCATTTATACAAACAACTCACATCCAGTGATGTTCGATGTACAGATGCAGAACGTTTCAATTCTCTATGGCCAAGTCATTGAAGGCCCGAAAGGGAGTACCAATTTAGTCGAATCCATCGCAGGATCAGTCATCGCAATCGGCCCGCGATCGGGATTTGAAGACATCGTTGTTGGATTCCCCATGATTTTATATGAAGAGGATGGCGAAACACCTTACAACACGGACTGGCATAAGAAACCTAGTTTTCCATTTTTCATGCAAAACATTATCCGGACTTTAGGAAGCGGCTCCCGCTTCAACTCCCTCCGTGCTAACCGGCCTGGCAATCCTGTCAAAATCAAACCGCGTTACCCATACGAAGAAATTGACGTGAAGAATCCGGAAGGCGGGCAACAGTCACTTCAACAACAACCCAATAAAAGCTTCGTTTATAACAAAACCGCAGATACCGGAATTTATTCCGTTAGTGAAAAAGGGAGCTCAGAAGTTGACCAATTATTTGCCGTAAACCTACTCGACCGACTGGAAAGTGACATCGCAGTTCGCGATGAACTCAAACTCGGTTACGAATCGATCAAAGGAAACTCTACCCGCGAACCAGCGCGCCGCGATTTCTGGACATTCCTTGCATTTTTCGCCCTCGCTATACTGACCCTGGAATGGATCATTTATAACCGAAGGGTATTTATCTAACTGACTTGCTCACGTTCCAACTGATTCCAGGCCGATACCGTTTATAAGTCACGAAGGAAACGCCATGAGATTCTTAATTGCAACGCAAGGGATTAGGTCGCTGTTGGTCGCTTTGTGTTGTCTCACCAGCGCTGCGAGCTACGGTTTTGGATCAACCGATGCGAAAGACACTATCGCGGACCACTCCGCCGGCACGGCGACCGTCAAAGACATTAAGAAACAAAAGCTATCCGTTTCTCCGCAGCTTTCCGTACAAAAGATCTTTCCAAATCTCGAAACTCTAATCACTCAGCTTCAAAGATTTTCTGAGCTCAAGCTATTGTCCCAGAAGCTCATGCCGTGGATCTATCTTAATTCCTCAGAATCCATGGTGGCAGATTTCGAAACTACAATTACACAGCTGGAAATCGCGGACGCCAACCTTCAGAGCGCGATGTATGAAGCTTTTGTAAACAACGACCTGCCGGGCATGTCGCCTAAAATCAAAAATGCCGCTGACCAACTCGATCTTGCGGAATTTACGCTCAGACTATTACTTGAAATCGTCGACGCCAGACTGTAATTCATTTACTCAGTGACGCCCCGGAACCTCTTTTTTCAACGGCCATCTGCTGTATCCATTGGCTCAATAATTCCACAGCTTTCGTGTCGACGCGGTTGCTGCCAGTTCCCGGCATCCTCCCCTGCCCTAACGTCTCGACCCGATGAACCATTAACGACCGGCCAGGATCACCTTTGGCAATAATTTCTGCGTCTGCAATGCCAAGATTCCCCTGAGCGGGCATTACACCGACGGTTTTTGTTTCCGCCAGTGGCGTATCGAACCGCAAATCAATAGTCGCGTTACCCGGACCGTTAGGCCGATGACACATCGCACAGTTAACATCCAACCACACACGGGACCTTTGCTCAAGTGAAAATTGAGCATCGTAGGGAGAACAGAATTTCGCCTGGCCGTTCCACTGAATGCCCTGGGGCGCAGATAAAATCCCATCCTCTAGCCACTTAGTAATCTGGTGTTTCCCCGATCCTCCCGTGCGATTCAACTGCCGAGTGGACAAACCCAACACGTAACCAGCGCTATCAACGTGACAACTAGCGCATTCTGAGGCCGAGGGTGCGTGCCACGAATGAACCGTCGCTGAATTCCAATATTCAAATTGCTTACCGCCTATCAACAACTCAGCGTCGACGCCTTGTTTATCCCAAACGTAAGTCGCGGCCTCCCATCCGTCCGACGTTCGCTTAATTAAACGCGTTTCAAACATCTTTAAGTTCCGCCTCGATTTGACCTGAAAATTCTTGACCACAGTTGCCCCGACAGGTACCTCCCAGCTACCGGACTCCCGATAGACAAGTTGCCCACCTTCGGGCAGACGGAAGAATCGAGATTTTTCAGCATCGTCCGACCAAAAAGGGGCATTCACTTCGTATGGGATCAAATCGGCCGCCGGCTCCTTTGTTTTCATCGAGGCAAACAACCCCGTCTCTGACAACAATTTAGGCCAATCGGCGAATGTATTCTCCGGCTTAGAAGTCGCAATAATCCGATAAATCCCGCCGTCGAAACTTAACAGATAAACTTCTCCCTCATCGTCTTCGCCAAACGATGCAATACTTCGTCCTGTTCTCCGCACCAGAGTAGTATCATAACGCCCCTCTGAATCCTTGGTTGTTTTCCACAGATTCCCCGTCATGTAGTCACCGAAAAAATAGGCGCCTTCGAGTTCAGGGAACTGGACGCCCCGGTAGACGTTCCCTCCCGTGATGGAACCACCCCACTGATGACCGTAGGTAGCGACGGGCGCGACATGCGGCTCGGAAGCCATTTTCGTCTTCAGTTCGAAATCATCATTGGCCTCGAACCGATTCCAGCCATAGTTGCCACCTTTATGGATAATATTGACTTCCTCTGTCCTAGCCTGGCCTACATCCGCAGCCCAGAGTTCTCCTGTTTTTCGGTCGAAAGAAAATCGCCAAACATTTCGTAACCCACTCGCATAGAGTTCCGGTGCCGCTCCCGGCACATTCAAAAATGGATTATCACTTGGAACACGATAAGATTTTGGTAGATCCTTGGAATCAATATCTATTCGATTAATTCCACCCAGCATCGTCTTTAGATTTTGCCCATTCCCGAGTGGATCATCCTTATAGCCGCCATCGCCTAATGAGAAATACAGAAATCCATCCTTGCCAAACGCCATCGCGCCACCGTTGTGATTTTGAAAGGGCTGAGGGATTGTTAAGAGAATCTCCTCGGAATCCAGTTGCACAAGATTTGGATTATTGGAAACGGTAAATCTGGAAATTACATTGGAAGCCACCTCTTTTTCGCCTGTTCTATGCGCGTTGGATGAATAATGGCAAAAAAGTTGTCCGTTGTTTTTAAAATCAGGGTGGAATGCAAATCCGATCAAGCCTTCTTCATTGCCACGACGACTTACCAGCTTGCTGATATCAAGAAACACGCGACTTGTCGGAGCTTCTGCATTTTTAGAAAACCAGCGAACAACTCCCCCTTGCTCTACCACAAAAATCCGCCCACTCTCATCGCCCGCCCCCGTAAGATAAATTGGGCGATCAAACCGTAGTTGAGAATAAGCCCGCTCGATACCAACAAATGGGCGTGATTCGTGTTCGCCCAGGGCCGGTGGTGCGACCTGTGTTTGGGGAACCTCTTTCTCAACCTGAACGGGGGCAATGATTGCCCCGTTAATTTCATGCTGTAAACAGACCAGAACCACGAAGATAAAAATGACTCTTAACATTATCTTAAATCTCAGTAATGAAAATAGATCCGAACGACTACCAACAAAATCCGTCAACAGCTTAGCGATTAATTTGGTATTTTAAAACCTTTTGTTAACCTCTCGGTTGGGTTTCAACGCCTGAATCCTCAATAATCACGCAAAAGGACTACCGCGCCGCTAAAACGTTCTTCATACTGAAGCAAAGCGGAGGTTCCTCGGCGACAACTCCAACACAGTCTTTCTGAAAGAGTTTCGATGAAACAAGTTTATCAGTTGATGACGTTTGCATTACTTTCTTTATTCGCAACTTCACCAGTCCATTCCGACGAAGGCATGTATCCGATTAGCGAAATTGCGAGGTTAAATTTAGGCCAAAAGGGATTACAGCTTACTGCACTTGAACTATTTAATCCAAACGAAACTTGCCTGATCGATGGGATCTGCCGCGTTAATGGTTGCACTGGTTCATTCGTCTCACCCGAGGGACTGATCATTACCAATCACCACTGCGCCTATCGAGCGATTCAGTCGGCCAGTTCTACAGAGAACGATTATTTAAAGAATGGCTTTCAAGCAAAAACAAGGGCAACTGAAATACCCGCCGCCGGATACACCGTTCGCGTCACTGAGTCTTTTTCCGATGTTTCCGAACAAGTATTGAGTGTCGTTAATGCTGAGATGTCATTTGTAGAACGCAGTAAAGCGATCTCCCGGAAACGGAAGTTAATCGAAAAACAAGCCGAAGAAGAAACCCCGGGGATTCGCGCGGAAGTTGCCGAGATGTTTACCGGGAAAACATACGTTTTGTTCCTCTACACCTATATTAAAGACGTCCGACTCGTTTTTGCCCCCCCTTCCTCCATCGGCAACTTCGGTGGAGACGTCGACAATTGGGAATGGCCAAGACATACCGGGGATTTCTCTTTTATGAGAGCCTACGTCGCCCCCGATGGCTCCACGGCCGACTACTCTACCGACAACGTTCCTTATCAACCCAAACGATTTATCCAAGTCGCCCCGCAAGGCGCGAACGAAGGCGATTACGTCATGCTGCTTGGCTATCCCGGACGAACCGCACGCCATAAAACATCCAGCTTCCTGTCCTTCGAACAAGATATTCGCTTGCCTTATGTGGTTGATCTTTACGGACAGCAGATCGCCACGATGCAGAAAGCAGGAGAAGAGGATCGCGCCGTCGCTCTAAAATTGCTTTCCAGGATCAAGAGTCTGGCAAACACAGAGAAACGGTCACGTGGCCAGTTAAAAGGTCTGACTCGTAAGAAAATTGTTGCCAAGCGTACCGCCGAAGAGCAAAAACTGCAGGCATTTATCGATGCAGATCCCGAGCGTCGGGCCAAATATGGGCAACTGCTTGACAACATCGATACGGTCTACAGGACGATGAGCGAAAACGCCGTCGCAGAGGCAAATTTCCAAAACCTACGAAGCACCAGTCAACTGCTACGGATGGCCTTCACGATCTACGATGCCGCTCATGAACGCCAAAAACCCGATCTCGAACGAGAGTCGGCCTACATGGATCGAAATTATGCACAAACCGTTGCCCGTTTAAAGATGATTCAAAAAGATCTTGATCTGGGCGTTGACCGAGCATTACTCGCACAGCTTATCGAACGGATGAAAACCGACAAAATGGAAATCGGTGCACTCGATGGAATCGTACTTGAGGACCTTTATGAGCAGACTCAATTACAAGATCCAAACTTCCTGCAAACCTGCCTGAATCAGAACAAGGAACAACTCAAGAAAAATACGGATCCATTCCTAAAGTTGATTGTCGAGCTTTATCCGAGATACCTTGAATTACGAGAATCGAGCAAAGCCCGAGACGGCCAACTCGGACTCTACTATGGAGAACTAATAACCCTCAAACAACAATTTCTAGAAACGAATTTTGTTCCTGATGCCAATGGAACACTTCGCCTGACGTTCGGAACCGTCCGGGGATACTCACCGGAGGATGCAGTTTACAAATCTCCCGCAACCACCCTAAGCGGTGTGGTCGCGAAAACTACGGGGATCGCGCCGTTTATCACTCCGGAAAAAGTTCTAGAGATGTCTGAAAGGCGGGAGTTCGGCCCCTACATGCATCCAAAATTAAAAGACATTCCAATTGCAATTCTCTACGACACAGACACCACTGGCGGGAACTCAGGCAGTCCAATCCTCAACGGAAAAGGCGAACTCGTTGGCGTTAACTTCGATCGGGCGTTCGAGGCCACCATCAATGATTTTGCATGGAATACCGAATACAGTCGCTCGATCGGAGTCGACATTCGTTACGTATTGTGGATTACCGATAAGGTATACGGGGCAAATCACTTAATTAAGGAGATGGGATTAAACTGAGTTTTCGTCGCGTTTTCACACGCGATCGCCCTCCCTCTCTATTTCACCTTCATGCTTAGCCGTTAAACTAAAAAACAATCAAGATTCGTAAATTGCAGCCACCCCGAATTTTTTTTACGATATTGGAGCAAACGGGACGAACTAAGCTCAGCCCGTACCTAAACACCCATTGGATGAAAGTATATGTCCGAAAAACCGCCAACGCTGAAACCGATCGTCCTCTATGATCACCTTCCTGGCATTTTAGCTGGTTATCCCGCAGTTCTTTTTCTAGTTCTGGCACTTCTTTCATTGGTGTCCGGAAAATCGATTGTCGGCTCAATCGATGCCCCAACCTTTGAAAGCATCAAAAGTCACACCAGCGAGCAAATTGAATTATCCACGAAAGCTGGCGATACGAATGTAGTCGCAGCCTACCAAGAAGCTCTGTCGCTGGTCTCTGCTAAGACTCCGTTCTTTGATCCGCACATGCTATTTTGGATCGGCCTGACAGTCATGCTGGTCTGGTACATCGCATTCCGATTCAATTTACCCAAAGGTAAATTCTTTTTGATGTTTTTCATGATCGGCACCTTAGTTGGAATTCCGGTTGTCTTAGAAATCCAGGGGACCATTCGTCCGTTTAAATGGATGGGGGAGTTTCTTGGTGGTCTCGAACCAACAATGGATACCGGGGGTTGGCTGATGATGTCACTGGTCTTCTCCTGTATCTGGCTCGGCAACTTCATTTACAGCCGAACTCACATGCGGGTTCGAATTGACGAGTCCGGCTTGACCGTGAATCGACTTGGTGGAAAAGGCGAACGATTCGAACTGATTGGATTGAAAACCGAAAACGAACCACTCGATTATCTTGAGATGTTTCTTTCCGGCGTCGGATCTCTCTCATTAAAAACGAGGATGAACAAACCAATTTTTACCATGAAGCGTGTCGTCGGCCTTTACCGAACTCCCTGGTTCCCATTCTACAAAGGCAAACTGGCTCGAATTGATGAAATGCTTAGTTTTCAAGGTAAGGTTGTGTCAGTCGATCGCGCTGATCAATTAGACGCCGCCGAAATGATCGACGCCAATGATGGTGACGACGGAGACCACGATGATGTCACCGACGATGAATCTGCCAACGAACAAAACTCGAGCGCGTTCGATGCCACCTCCACACCCAATCCCGCTCCTGACGATCGTGGCATTGATTAATTCATCTCGTTAAAACTCACCGTTCTTTCGTCCTTGAAGCAGCAGAGAAATTTCACCCAAAAAAAAAGCGAGGCTCTTGAGCCTCGCTTTTCTTTTTTGCAATAGTAAATTACTTACCCGACTCGTCACTCTCTTCGGAAACATCAACCGCATAGAGACGTGTTCGATCGGAAAGATACATCTTACCGTTGGCGAACGTCGGAGTGCTGTAGATTGCCGAGTAATTGACAGTCTCTTTTTTAGCCAACACCTGAGCCCGCTTCTTGGACGCTTTGAATATCATCAGTGTCCCGTCTTCGTTGCCAATGAATACTTTTCCATCGACGACCAAAGGTGATCCCCAAACTCCTGAAAGCATATCGTACTCCCAGTGTCGCTGACCTGTTTCTAAATCGATACAGTGAACAAATCCACTGAGATCAGCAGAGAAAACTAATCCATCGGCAACCGCGACGGTTGACATCGTTCGTCGATAAACCGCCTCTCGCTCCGGGCTAAGATCTTTCTCAGTGAAGTTCTTGTGCAAAATTCCATCATCAAACTTACCCTGATATTTTTTCATAAAATCAGACAAGCTTGCTCCGGCATTCGCAGGATTAGCCTCAATCGATTTCAAATCAGCGAGCATGTTTTCGACTTCAGCCAATCGCTCGGCTTCCACGATCGTGGGTTGGGTTTCTCCACCGTATGCCCAGATGATAGCGCTGTTCGGATTTGGCTTGCCCGGTCGACCAATTTCCCCAAGCTCGGCACTCACATCACCCGTTTTCGTTGCGTCTATTCGCCAAAGGTATCCAACACCTTCGCCGTGCTCGGGATCCTGACCAACCGAGATAAGTACACTGTCATCATAAAAGACGGGTGTTGAGATAATCGAGTTGCGCGTTCCTTTTCCGTAAAGTTCCCACTTGGTCGCTTTAGGATTGAGATCACACTTCCAGATCTCTTCTCCCGAAACAGCGTCGTGGGCGTAAACCCAGCCATCGCCACCGGGAAAAATGACTTGAGCTTTTCCATTGACCATGCCGATCGCAGGTGATGACCACTGCCCGTGAAGAATTCCATCAAACGGTTGATTCTTTTCCCACAAAACTTCTCCGGTGTTCTTATCGACTGCTAAAAAACAGGGAGACCGAGGCGAGGGAACATTGAGATGAGCTTCGTCAACGCCGTTAGACGTCACCACATAAACGATGTCACCGAAGATAACCGGGGAACTCGTGGCCAGGTTATGCGGAAACACACCCAGTTCTTCAATCATGTCGAGATTCCAAAGAATATCGGCGTCTTGCTTCGTTGCATCGACTTCGTCTTTAACAACACCGTCGTTGGTTCCATCAAGAAAACCATCGGTATCGAGGCACATCAATTCGCAGCGATTGGTGACCACCCACATTCGGTCCCCCTCTACGGCGGGAACTGAGCAAATCCCTTGCAGCAACCAATCGTTCACACGACCCGCGGCCAGCTTTTCACGCGACAATTGCCACATGAATTTCCCGTCTGTTTCAGAGAAACAAAGAAGAACACCGAGATCTTTTTCTGGTGGATACTTGTCTTTTCGCCAACCTCCGCCGTTGTTGGTTCCAACGAAAACCTTACCATCGGCGACAATTGGATTCCCGTAGGTCTGCGAACCCAAGCCTTGCTGCCAGAGAACCTTCCCATCTTTGCCAGCTTGCAAATCGAATTTAATTGAAACTCCCTTTGCACCCGACACCATATTTCTGGATGGCGTTCCGCCCCACATTGGCCAATCCGCCGCTGCGTAAGAGAGCGTTAAAACCAATGCGAGAGCCGCAAGCGATAATACTCGAATCGCTTTCATAATTATTCCTTGATCTAGTGTGTAGTCTAAATATTAATATTTTAATGAAGCCAACAATGATACCAAGCTCATAAAAATGAGCTTGGTAATCAAATCAGCCGACACGCTTAATTTTGGGTCACGATTACATTGTCAAAATAGCAGTCCGCCAAAGCATAGAAATACAAGCCAGGAGACCCTGACTCATTTCCATTGGGGTCGACTACCTCGATCGTCCAGGCATCCGGTTCCGCTTCATCGCGTTTCCAAACCTTTCCGAAAATTTTGGCTTCGCCGTCCGTGACATCAACCTTCATTTTCATGGTGTACCAAACGTCTGGATCACTTCGAAATCGAACGCTCTTCGCCATTCGCTTATGGGGGGCCCATGATAGAACTTCCAATTTGCTGGAATTTCCAATCAGAATTAAATTGTAACGGTTGTTGGAAAGTCCAATACTTCCTAACTGCCGGCGTTTTTCGGTCAGTCGAACGTCCGCTTGAATTTCATAGTTCTTCATGCCGGCGTAACCGAGTCCGATTTGATGACTTGGGCGGCCTTTGGCTTCTGCTCCACCAGTAACCTTGAGCACCTTCTCGCCATCCACTTCGAACGGCTTCAATTTTGCGAAAGCACGCATCCAGCCGGCCGGTACGCCTACGGGTGGTTTTAAACTGTTAAAGTCCCACTTCCATACTTTCGCTGGATTGAACATGCGAATTCGAGCAACCGCCGTTTTATCGCCGACAGTGGCCGTTACCGTTCCCGCAATATGACTTTCGGTCGTTGGTGCTGTGACTTTGCCACCAGCAGTTGTAAACCCAGCTAACCCGGCGTCTGCGACTAGTTCTTTGATTGGCAGCTTCTTAAGGAAACGACCGTTAGCATCAAAGGCATGCATTTCATACTCAGTGGTCGAACCAGGTTCCACTACCGTCTCGTAGGGCCGCAACTGAATCATGTCAACTTTGTCCATGGGAGCGGTCTCAGGTGCCAGAGCAACCGGCTCTCCGTTGACGACTTCCTTCGATTCGTCCGCAATGCAAATCGTGCGATCGCGGGTAACGAGAACAATGCGTCCGTCCGCAATCACCGGCGAAGCATAAATCTCATCCATGCCGGAACCGACTCGTGCAGAAATCTTTTCATGAGACAACGTTTTGCATCGAGCTCTCGAAGGTTCAAGAATCCACATGTTCCCGTTCACTTCCGTAGCGTACATTTTACCGTCGCCCCAAACTGGAGAGCCCTTACCGACGGTTCCAAGATCGTGAACCCAAAGCTCTTCTCCTGTCTTGGTATCATAACAGTACATGTTTCCAAGATCCGCAACGACGAACAACATGCCATCGTGAGCGACCAATGCTGTATACCCCGCTTTGACACCATCGACTCGCCACACACTATGGGTATCGGTAACGTCTCCGGTTCCCGTCGCATCGATGCACTGCACGCGGCCAAATTCGGTATTATCAAAATTGTCCTCGCCATGTGACATGTAAACATAATCACCGACGACGACCGGTGTCGTGTTCAAACCGCGAAGAGACATCTTGAATGACCAGAGCGGTTTGCCCGTTCTTGCATTAAGCGAATAAACATGGCCATCACAGTTACCGCCAATCAATTGACGCTGTCCTTTGATCACGGCGACCACCGGTACAGAATAATTCGTATCCTTCGGAGGACCACCGGGAGCTGACACCCATTGGAGATCACCCGTCTTTTTATCAAACGCATAATAGAAATGGCGTGGTGAAGGCCCTTTTGTCGCGCCCCAGTTTGTTGCCATAAAACTTAGAACCAACCGATCCTCATCAATGATTGGCGTCTGCGTTCGTCCGCCATATCCGGAAATCTTCCCATACTTTTCTGCCAAGGAAATCTCCCAGACCTTTTCGCCGTCACCAGTATAGCATCGAAGGATTCCACTAACGGAATGGACGTAGACGTACCCGGTCTCTTTGTCACCGCACATCGAAGCCCAGCCAACTCGAGGTGCCGGAATGTCGGTTTGGAAAACGTTAAACACATCACGCCAGAGTTCCTTACCAGTTTCCAGATCCCAGCAGATCACTTGTTCTCGGGCATTAACTTTCTCGTCCGGATCATTGACATCATCATCTGTCCGACAATTGAGATAGACTTTCCCATTGAGCACGATTGGAGTTGCCCGTCCACCCACCTCTGACATCCAAGCAACATTTTTACTTGGATCCAGTGACCAGTCATCTGGCAGGTTAGTAGACCGCGAAATTCCGTTTTGCTCTGGACCGCGCCATCCCGCCCAGTCTTGAGCAAACGTGGAACGAGTCATGGCACTAGTCACGAACAGGATTGCAACCATGACCAGCGAAAACTGAATCGACTTATTTTGCCTATAACAACAATTGGCAGGTGTGAAGAGATGAACCGCTTTTTGCATTTTCGGTACCCGGGAGTTGAAAAATGGTTAGATTGTCTGTTGTTTTAACAGTATTAGCGACGGATCGCGCCGACGTTCGCTTCCCCTGAGGTGAGCATAGAACGGGGTTGTCATAGAAATCAGTGACGTTAGCCAACCCTCCACGCAGCCATTAATCTAATATCCATTGACCGGTTTTACCATGCCGAAGCCGCTTATTCTAAATTAAATGCGTTCTGAAAAATGGATGCACCACCTTTCAAACTTATTGATGTAATTTGTCTAACTTATCCACCTCAAATTCCTAATCGGGATGATTCTATTTAAACGCCCAATAGTCCAATTTATTTGAAAAAGCGGAGCGTGCGATCAGGAATTTGGCGTCAGAACAATCTCCTAAGGTTTAAATTAGGTCTCCCGATTGTCCGAACGAATGGTTTGCCAAACATGCCATCCTCCACCAACTTCAAACGCGATAAATACGGAAAGACTTTGAACCCATGACCACGCCCCAATATCCCAACACCCGGATGCGACGAGTCAGGCAATCTCCATGGTCTCGCAATCTGGTTTCTGAAAATCAACTGAGCGTCAGCGACTTGATTTGGCCAGTCTTCGTACAGCCCGGCAAAGATCGATCCGACGAAATTGAATCAATGCCCGGCGTTTACCGTCACACCATCGACAATTTGATCAACTCCGTCCGAGAGGCTCACGAGCTTGGGATACCTGCGATTGCAATCTTTCCCCAAACCGATCCGTCAAAGAAAACCGACGGCGCAGAGGAAGCGATCAATCCAGACAATCTAGTTTGTCAAACGGTCGCCGCTATTAAATCCGCCGTCCCTGCCATCGGTGTCATTTGTGATGTCGCTCTCGACCCCTACACCTCCCATGGGCAGGACGGACTGGTTCGTGATGGGATCGTCGTCAACGACGAGAGCGTCCAGATGCTGTGTGAGCAGGCACTCGTCCAGGCTCGGGCGGGTTGTGATGTCATCGCACCCTCAGACATGATGGACGGAAGAATTGGTGCGATCCGGGGTGCTCTTGATCAAGCAGGATTTGAAAACGTAATGATCATGAGTTACGCCGCCAAGTATGCGTCTGCGTTTTACGGCCCCTTCCGCGACGCGATTGGATCAAAATCAAATTTGAAAACGGGTAACATTTTAGGTGGCGGTAAACAAACCTATCAAATGAATCCTGCCAACACAGATGAAGCCATCCGTGAAGTCCAGCTCGATATTAACGAGGGCGCTGACATGGTAATGGTAAAACCCGGAATGCCCTACCTCGACATTGTTCACAGAGTTAAATCGACATTTGGCGTGCCCACATTCGCTTACCAGGTCAGTGGCGAGTATGCCATGCTCATGGCGGCTGTCAAAAATGGATGGCTAGATCACGAAGCGGTGATGATGGAAAGTCTGCTTGGCTTTAAACGAGCCGGCTGCGATGGCGTGCTCACCTATTTTGCCATCGATGCAGCACGTAGACTCCAACATGACTAGCGAACCACCGCCCAGCGCGAACAAATTCAACGCTCTTTCGGCACAATTAAAAAGAACCCGCCCAAAAGCGGGTTCTTTCCTCTTGTTAATGCCTAATGTCGCCTAAAAACTCGGTCAGCGAATCCAACCAACAAAATACGGTGTTGGATCGCCCTCCGGCCCTTAAATCAGGCTTTCAGATAGCCTCAACTGAAATTGCATGCTGGAATCGGTTTTCTTTGCCTTTAAAGAACCTGCTTCCCCAGGAATCCCACCTTGACTACCACCACGGGTACTTGGGGGAACGTTCGGAATTCGCGCCTCGGGGTCCGGTTCGTAATCACTCGTACACCCGGTCATTGAAACGCCCGAGAAAGCCAAGACTCCGGATAGCAGCAAAACGCTACCGCATCTCGATACAATATTTTTCATAATTTCTACCGATTTCCCAACGAAAAACTAAACGATAATTTCCTAGCCCTGCAGAGAACG
>JAALLA010000005.1:36514-39469 GCA_011087765.1 Pirellulaceae bacterium | reverse complement strand
CCAAACAAGGAATGCGATTAACGGTAATCAAGACCAACTTCAGCGCCCGCACGTGTCGCCATTTTCTCTAGAACTGACATTTCAAATCCATTGCTGCCGTTGTTTGGATTGTCCATGTTGTAAGAGATAAACTGGGTACTACCGTCGGCGAGTCCCCAAGTAGCTCCGCCGGGATGACTACTCCAGAAATGGAAACGATGAATATTTCCGGGACTACGCGGATCACCCGGTCGAAAATAATCAGTTTCGTAGCCATTGGGATCGGCTCCCCAGCCAACACCAATTCGTTCGTGTACTCCAAGTACGACATCGGCTTCGCCTTGTACGTTGTCGCCCGCACCTGCCCATTGCCAACCGTACTGCAGATCTTTCGCCGGTGTTCGCTCACCAATCAAAAGCGTGTTAGAAGTTCCATCGGTCACCATGCCCATCGTAACTTTTGAATTGACATAAATCATGCCATCCTGACCACCGGTTGCCATATAACTGTCACGGCCACTAACTGCCAGATATGAAGTCACAGCCACTTTAATATCTTCGTTGCCTGGATCTTCCCACTTTTCGTCACCACGCTGATCGGAAGGACAAACAAACGTCGCGCAGCTCACACTCAAGATCGTATCCCCGCTCGGCATGAACTGCCACCACGGCCACGATGCACCACTGGCTGAAAAGTTGACTTGCTCATACAGGTTACCTTGCTCTAGAAACGGAGCCACCGCCATTGCCCAGCTCCAGAACGCACCGCCATGCGGATATGAATTGGAAGCATAACCATTGGGGGCGGGCTGAACCTCGAACGGGCCGCCCCACCAAGAACCGTTAATTAGGTGACCTGGAGGAAATTTCTGATAGGCACTTTCGTAATTGTGTAACGCCAAAACCTGTTGGCGAATATTGTTGGCACATGTAGCGCGGCGAGCCGCTTCACGCACCTGCTGGACAGCCGGTAGTAACATCCCAATCAAGATCCCGATGATTGCGATTACGACAAGAAGCTCGACTAGCGTAAAGCCAAGCCGATGGAAGTGTGAAGACCGTCGCATGAATAACTCCTATAAACGGAATAAGACTCCACAGATTGTTAAGAACATGTTAAGGCGTCCGTTTATAGTCTGCCAATGAATTGCCGATTATTTGACAATTTTTGAAGAGAATCCCGTCTGTCGGCGGAATCGCCTTGCCAACACCCGCTTTAAACAAACGAAAACTGCGTGAGTGAACTCAGTTCAAGGAACCCAAACCCGAACCGACTGAGATCTGGCAAGTAATTTCCAACGACGACAACCTTGAAAAACAACAATAGAAAACTTATCCCAGCCTTTGAAAATCAACACAGTCACTCAACCTCTTTGCGATTGAGTTGAACGATCAGGAACATCGGCATGTTCGTCGCAGTCATTGTAGATCGTTAAACTTTGCCGGTCCTGTAGACTTTGTGGTGTGCGGTTCGATAGCTCTTGTACAACAGCACTCCATTGCACAAGTGAACAAATATGACAACCGACGAAAACATAGCCCCCATCGAAAACGAACTTACCGATTTGAAACGTGCGAAGACACGAAAAACAAGTCGAAGCCTGCAATCTCCCCTCGAGACCTACCTCCGGGAGATCAATGAAACCAATCTGCTCAATGCCGATGAAGAGAAAGAACTCGCTCGAGCCATTGCGAAAGGTGACGTTCGCGCTCGGGACAGAATGGTGCGAGCCAACCTTCGACTCGTCGTCAACATCGCACGCGGTTACACCGGAAAAGGACTGGGGCTTCAAGATTTAATTGAAGAAGGAAACCTGGGACTATTGCGAGCGGTCGAGGGATTCGATCCGGACATGGGCACCCGATTCAGCACCTACGCCAGTTATTGGATAAAACAATCCATTAAACGGGCCCTAATCAACTCCGCCAAAACGATTCGAATTCCCGCATACATGGTGGAATTGTTATCTAAGTGGCGGCGAGCAAGTGTTCGGCTGACCGACGAGCTCAAACGGAATCCAACTCCCGAAGAGATCGCCAGATTGCTTGGCCTCCCGAAGCGGAAACTTCCGATAATCAAAAAAGCAATTCAGATCTACAATTCAACTCCCCAAACAGATCAATCTGATTCAGGGTGGTCACTCGGCGAGATGGTCATGGACGAGAGGATGAGAAGTCCAGAAGAAGAGTTGCTCGAAAATGATGTCATGAAGCAAATCAAAACCATGATGCATGATCTAGATGAACGGGAGTTCAATGTCTTAAAAATGCGATTTGGTTTAGAGAATACTGAGCCTCACACTTTAAAGGAAATCGGTGAACAACTAGGCCTGACACGTGAGCGTGTCCGCCAAATTGAAACAGAAGCACTCCGCAAACTTGGGGATGGCTTAAGAGATCCACTTGATATGGAAATGACTCTGCCTTTTTAGGTCTTCACGGTATGCTCAAATACTCAATGGATACGGTCGACTAAAATCGGCCGTATTTCTTTGTAATGACATTTACACCGCAGACCAATTCATTGTCTGCTGCGAAAGATCTTAGGCGAGCATTGAATACTGACTGAGGTGCCAGTCGGGAATTTTTTGCCTGCCAGCATCGTATTTGTCAAATTAATGTGAAATTGCGGTGCCAGCTACGGTTCCGAAGGTGCAGTGTGATCATTACCCTCGTTGGTTTGGGCACTTCTCAGGTTGTTTAACACCCATCTGAATTTCACTCGGTCTCGTTTCAATCCAGTTATTCAAATTTCCAGGCGGAAAAATGCACATCGCGGTGATCGGAACGGGAATCGCAGGGCTGACGTCGGCCTGGTTGTTTAACCGGTCGGGACACGAAGTTACTCTCTTTGAAAAACAAGCGTCGCTGGGAATGGCATCTCATGGGATTCAAATCTCGAACAATGGGGATTCCCTACAATGCGATGTCCCGTCTCGAATGTTCAACCCACTTCTTTGGCCGAATCTTGCAAAA
>JAALLA010000005.1:14700-36504 GCA_011087765.1 Pirellulaceae bacterium | reverse complement strand
CCCCCCCCCCCCGCGCCGCCCCCCCCCACGCCGCCGCCCCCCCTCGCACGTTCAACCCCCGCCTTGGGCCGAAGCGTGCAAAACTGTACGAGTGGGTAGGAGTCCATTCCACCGAGGTTGACCCTGGCAAATCATTTTGCCCATTCACGCCGCATCAAGGAACTCCATCCAAGGCAACACTTAAATTAAACGATTCGTTTGACCTCAGCCTTGTCCCACAACTTCTCTTACAACCGACTTCCCGAAAAATTGTCACGGACATTGGGAAAATGATGGCGAGTGCTACAAATGATTTAGCAAAAATGCGTGATTCCAGCTTGCCATCTTCCCCTGTGATTAATTTCAAAAACTACCTCGACCAGCACGGTTATTCGGACGAGTTTATTTACCAGTTTCTATACCCTGCCCTTTCTTCCACCGTCTGCACCTGCTCCTACCGAAGTCTTGACCAATATCCCGCGGACGTTTTACTTTCCGCAATGCAAATGTTGATCGGCGCGAATCCACTTCGAAGAACAAGTCACGGAACAACACATACCGCAAATCTACTTTGTCAAAACATCAATAAAATCAAGTTCGACACAACCGTCGCGAAAGTAACAGTCGCAGACAACAAGGCTTTTGTTACAACTGAGTCCAACGGCCTTGATACCAATCATGAATTTGATCATGTCATCGTTGCAACCCAAGCCAATTCAGCAGCCAGCTTTTTAGGATCCGAGTTCCAACTCGAAAAAGACATTCTTGGCAGATTTGAATACGAAGACGTTACGGTGGCCATTCATAGCGATGAACAATGGATGCCATCGCGAAAGCGGGATTGGGCGACCTTCAACTTTCTATCTCAAACTGATAATCGAGCTGCGATGTGCTCGATTTGGCTAAATCAGTTTTATCCAGAATGGGAGACAGAGAATTCCTACTTTCAAACCATCATGCCACTAAGTTCCCCTCGCAGTGAAACTCTGATTGCGACTGCTAAATTACAGCGTCCAACCGTTACTCTTAGTACAGGGGATGACATTGAACAGCTTCTGCAATTGCAATCGCGGCCGGAGCAGAGAGTTTGGTTCTGTGGTTCGTACGCCAACCCCGGTATTCCACTCTTAGAAAGTGGTGTCGTATCAGCATTCCGATTGGGAAAACAGTTGGGATGCGAACTACCAGACACTTGCCAGACTTAGGTAATCGCATTGTCTCCAGTCCCAACGATTACGGAAATGTGGCGATCACAACCGTTCACTGCCCCACCAGCGTGTGAGGCTGCATCTGAGTAGAACTACATGATTGAAAAGTAGTTTTCGCAAGCGAAATCTATTGATTCCTTTGTAAGCTCGACGGGGCGTTTGAAGTACCGGCAATAATTTCGAGCCTGCAACAACAAATCTCGTGGGTGGCAATTCCGAAGCTCCCGCTTAATTGGTGCGTAATGCTGTTTGATCAAATATTGAATCATCTTGGGACGCCACTCAAACCCGTACTGTGCGCACATGATTTTAAATAGCCTGACAAAGTTTTCGATACTCGGATTCGGAACTTCGATCTTGTAGGGAATCCGTCTTAAAAAAGCATCGTCAACCAGATCCTTGGGCTCTAAATTGGTTGAAAATACAACCAGCTGATCAAAGGGAACCTGAACTTTTTTTCCATTGCTGGTATTCAAATAGTCGTAGCGTTTTTCCAGCGGCACAATCCACCGATTTAATAATTCATCGACCGTCATTCGCTGTCTGCCAAAATCGTCGATCAAGAGCACTCCGGTATTACTCTTCATTTGCACAGGGGCTTCACTAATCCCCGTTTGTGAATTGTATTGCAACTCTAAATGATCCATCGTCAGTTCTCCACCAACCACAATGGTCGGGCGCTTAATTCGCACCCACCGATGATCGAAGGTTTGGTCACTGATGATTCCTTCACCTTCATCCAGAGGACATTCCTCGTGGCTCATAGGGTCGAAGACCCGAATAATATCGCGATCCACCGTGATGGCACGGGGGACCCAAACATAGGGACCAAAAGCCGATGTAATTCGCTCTGCAATACTCGTCTTCCCGTTACCGGCAGAACCAAAAAGGAACATACCTTTTCCGCTGTTCACGGCAGGTCCGAGTTTCGTCATCATGTTCTCATCGATCAGCAAGTCTGCGAATGCTCGATTCAACTCAACTTCGCCAGGATGCTGATTGCCGATCGTCTGTGCTTTGACACTCGCAACGTAATCAGAAAATGCAACCGGCGCGGCTCCAAAGTAGGAACAATAGCTCGAATAGTTCACAGCGCGAGCTCGCCCCGCTTCAGTAAGTTTGCAGGTATATCCATTGACTGCAGACTGCCCAATAAATCCAAGTAACTGCTCGCTTTTTAAATGGGCGACGACGTCGTCAATCATATGGAACGGCAGCCCCACCTGGTCACTCATTTGCCTCACCGTAACTTCACCCCGAGCCATCAAAAACTTACATAGCAATTGTTCAAGCATCGACGCCGAGACCTTCGAATCCGCCAAAGTTGTCGGCTCGAAAGGGAAAAACTCACCATTGGAATCACGGTTATTTGCGGTCTCAATCGGCGCCCCATTGGGTAATTTCAAATTAGAAAACACACCTGAATCCGATTGAGACTTTGGCTCAACGGCTTTCGTGGTGATCCCATTAATTCTCTCAAGCATCTCCTCGATACTTGCATTAGGGTTGGGCCGGAATGAGTGTGAGGTTGGCACGTTTGACATAGTCAACTTCGATTTTAAGAAAAGTAGGCGGAGGAAGCTGCCACTATTTTTACGACCGTCGGCTTACGTATAATAAATAGAGGACGCAGAAAAATAGGTCGCTGTTGATTGCCTGTCAAAAAGAACCATTCAGATTTATCGTTCCCAACTTCGCAAATCCACGGTTGAAAACAATTTCCCGATAATCGACCCGAATATTCCGGATATACAGTCTTCCCCACCCTACTGGATCAAGCAAATCTCAGCCTCTCCAACAACCTTCCTCACCAGCGGAACGGGACGGTTGAAACCGGTAACAATCCCATTTCTGATTGACCTCACTAGACACACCGACAGTCTAAACCAATCAGCCCAACCTCATTCCAAACGGTCGATCTGCTGAAAACGTCGGGACACGTTCATCAACGAATCTCCTTTTTTCAACAAGAAACACAATTGTTTTGTGATCTTTCATTCCTATATCGCTCCCGTTAGGTGCGAACCTTAGGAATACCCATTAAACTGGCAGCACATGGTTTTAGATTAAACGAGTTGCTTGTCGGTTTAATGCAATGCTGTGTGCTACTAACGAATGCAACGAAAAAACGAGATCGACTCTACTCATGACCGGACAAGACGCGAAGACACAGATTACCTCAATGCCAAATGAAGCTGAAGAACCTAATCAAGAAATAAAAGAGGTCATCGATTTCATCGAGAAGATACGGACTCGCGTCGCAACCGTTGTCGTGGGGCAGGACATCGTGGTCGAAAGGTTGTTGATTGCTTTATTCACCGGTGGACACCTCCTTCTTCAAGGTGTTCCAGGACTTGCTAAAACATTATTAGTTTCCGTTTTATCAAAGACCATTGACCTGGAGTTCGCACGCGTTCAGTTTACGATTGATCTGTTGCCATCGGATATACTCGGTTCTGAGGTCCTTGATCAAAAGACAAATGAGTTCCGTGTTCATAAAGGCCCTGTCTTTACCAACCTCCTGTTGGCGGACGAAATCAACCGTGCCGCACCAAAAGTTCAAGGAGCTTTACTCGAGGCGATGCAAGAACGGAAAGTCACCATTGGCGGCGAAAACTTTCCGCTCCCTGCTCCATTCTTAGTTATCGCGACTCAAAACCCAGTCGAGCAAGCAGGGACTTTTGAGCTACCCGAGGCTCAACTCGATCGATTCATGATGCTTCACCGATTGGTTTACCCCAAACCCGAGGAAGAAAAAGAAATTTTACGACGTAACGCTCAACTCGGAATTCGAGTCGAAGGGAAGGGAGCCGTAGCGCAAACTGAATTTGATATGCTCAGTAATGAGCCCGCGGGAACAGGGCAACATCTAATTGCGGCAATGCAAGCCGTACAGCAGGTATATGTCAGCGAAGCGTTTATCGAGCATATCGTAGAGATTGTTAACCGAACACGTAACCATCCACTACTTGAACTTGGCTGCAGCCCGCGCGCCGGGATCTCTTTGATCAAAGCCTCTCGCGCACGCGCCTTGATTCGTGGTCGGCACTATGTTGTTCCGGACGATCTTTACGCGCTCGCCGAAGACGTCATCCTTCACAGAATTCGATTGAATTATGAAGCTTTAGCCGACGGTCATACAGGTGCCTCCGTACTCCAGAGCATTTTGCGAGAGTTCGATTAATGCATGGAAACTTGGATTACGTCGATCCGATGGATTGGCGTCAATTTTTGATTGTCGTCAACAAATTGGCAGACAATTTTAACTACGGCACCGACAAATCTCCCTTCCTCGGCTCCGGCGTTGAGTATGTCCAGTCGCGCCAATACCAATATGGCGATCCGGTACGCTCGATTGATTGGCGGGTGACCGCGCGAACGGGCAAAGTATTCGTAAAAGAATTCGAATCCCCCAAGCAAATGCCCTGCTACCTGATGCTTGACACTTCGGCTTCGATGCTCGTCAGCAATCAAGCCCGAAATAAATATGCCACGGCACTTCACATTGCCGGTGGACTCGCATTTGCCTGCTTAGAACGAGTGAGTCCTGTCGGCATCCAAACGACGGGAAGCGATGACTACCAAGTTGAACCCAGTTTATCAAAGGATCAAATACTGCAGTGGTTACACCACTTAAGACGGTACACGATGAATCAACAGTCCATCCTGGGCACCAGATTAAGCCAACTGTGCGGTCGCTTAAAAAATCGGACGTTAATTATTGTCATTAGTGACATGCACGAACCCGCTGCGCTTAATGCGCTTAAAATTGCTGCTCAATTGCATGATATCGCGGTGATTCAATTGCGGGATCCAGGCGAACGCGAACTCAGCGGAACTGGCTTTTTTCGCGCCCGGGAACCGGAAACCGGTAGAGAATTCGTCACCCATGGAAATCGCGAATGGACAGATCCATCCATCCTTAACCAAGAGTTGAAACGGCGGCAAATTGACCACCTTCTAATCGATATTGACAAACCTTTTGCGCACAAGATTCGCTGGTTTTTCCAATCGAGAGGATCACTCGGAAACGGAGCACGATGATGATTCGATTCTCAATTCTGCTATCCCTCCTGTTGCTTACCTGCACCGCTGGTTTCACAACCAACGTACGGGCGCAAAAGAATGAAGCCACCGCAACAGAAGCCACCGAACTGAAGACATCCGTTGGGTACCCTGTTCGAATCTTGCAAACGAAGATTGCTGGCTCCCATTTAGTCGCTCAACCGTATACGGATCGAAACGTTCCCGCCATGGTTCGAATCATTGAGTCTTTTCCCCATGGTACCGACTTTCGATACGACATTGAGTTCAGAGGATTTGAACCGGGGCGCTTTAATATCATCGATTACCTGCAGCGAGAAGACGACTCCGACTTAGTCGCCGCTCCCCTATGGGTCACCGTCGAACCCATTTTAGCGGCAGACAAGGTCCGCCCCATTCCTCTTCCGCAAAATGAGAGCCAATTTCGCAGTTACTACACGCCCATTTTGTTTGTCAGCGGCGTCGTCTGGATTGCGGGTTTACTCGCGATCTTATTTTACGGACGTGGCACGCTAAAAAAGGCATCCATCGTTACCAAAACGATCACACCGGCTGAAAAAATGCGTCCGCTGATCGATGCCGCCATCGCCGGTAATTTAACAAGCGCCCAACAGGCGGAGTTAGAACGTATCCTTTCTGAATTTTGGAGTGCGAAACTGAATTTGGGACACCTTCCAGCCGACCAGTTAAGATCGACGCTACGAGAACACCCCGAGGCAACCAAGATGCTCGAACAAATAGATTTCTGGCTCCATCGCCCTGCCGGCGAATCTGCTCAACCCGTCGATATCAATGCATTACTTAGCCCCTACCAGGGCTAACCCACAACCACCACTTCGGAATGAAAACCGAAAATGAGATCACGTAAAGGCTGCTGATAGACGTGCAATCCCTGAACCAAAACTTAACGTTAGACTTGCTTCCAAGCTTGCTTGCCGAATCAATTCTTCCCAATATCTCTTGGCTGCCAAACAGCTTCAATCGACCATGGGTGCTCTGGCTATTAGTTGTTCCAGTAATTGCGCTCTACTGGATTTGGAATCGCCGCTCTCGCGGTGTCCCGATTCCGGTAGACCATAGTGGCCATGGTTCAGGAGTCGTTGCGAGAATCTTCATCAGCCTAGCCGAATCGACTCCTATCTTAATTGGCATGATCGTCATTTGGATTCTTGCCGGACCGGTGATTCTTGGAAAACCAACCCAAAAACGAGCCGTTACCAATATTCAATTTTGTGTTGATATCTCGGGAAGCATGACCGCGCCGTTCGGCACTGGTTCCCGATACGATGCCTCGATGGAAGCCATCAATTCATTCCTCGACTTCCGTGAGGGAGACGCATTCGGCCTCTCATTTTTTGGCAATGCCGTTCTCCACTGGTGCCCCTTGACGACAGACACGTCAGCCATCCGATGCTCCCCCCCTTTCATGCGACCCGAAATTGCGCCACCCTGGTTTGGCGGAACATCGATTGGCAAAGCACTTCTTTCGTGTCGTCAACTTTTGATGGAACAAGCCGATGGAGATCGAATGATCATCCTCGTCTCCGACGGTGCCAGCAGCGATCTCTCTGGAGGAAACGATGCGGACATTGCCAAGCGTTGTCTAGAACAGGGCATCAAGGTATTTGCAATTCACATCGCAAATTCAGATGCGCCGGCAGAAATCGTTAACATTACTGCGCTGACTGGCGGTGAAGTCTTCAATCCAGGTGACCCGGATTCACTGGCAGACGTATTCCGACAAATTGACAACATGCAAAAATCTGAAATCGAGCAGACGATTGCTGAACAACTGGATCACTTTATTCCTTATGCTTTTCTTGGATTATTGCTACTAGGTATCAGCCTCCTTTCATGCTTCGGATTGAGGTACACACCATGGTAGATATGAACTTCATACCGGAATTCGCAGCGGCGGGTGTTTTCATCTTGAGCGCTGGTGCGGAAGCAATTCACATGATCCGCATTCGTCGCCTGTCCGCTCTGGCGTTTGGCCCCAAATCGAGCCCGGCATTCTGGGTAAGAGCAGCGGCTCCCTTAAAGATTATGGCGTACAGCCTGATTTGCTGGGGACTGGTCTCGCTAATGCTCACGAAACCTAAGACTCACAACTCCACTGAAATTGATGCTACCAAACAACGACACGTGATTTTGCTACTCGATGTTTCGCCAAGTATGAGACTAGTTGATGCGGGTCCGACGGGTACCATCAGTCGCACTCAGCGGGGCGCGGAAATTGTCGAATCTTTGTTTGATCGAGTGCCAATCCGACAATACAAATTAAGCGTTATTGCATTTTATAACGAGGCGATGCCGGTGGTGATTGATACCGATGACCTCGAGGTTGTGAAAAACACGCTTTCAGACCTTCCAATGCA
Organism: Pirellulaceae bacterium; assembly: GCA_011087765.1. Lineage (GTDB taxonomy): Bacteria > Planctomycetota > Planctomycetia > Pirellulales > Pirellulaceae > Mariniblastus. The sequence continues at coordinate 28,895 of JAALLA010000005.1, read as the reverse complement.
TTTTGCGTTTAAAGGAAAGGACACAAATCTTTTCAAAGGACTCGAGCAGGCAGCTAAAATCGCCGCGCCGTGGAATCCTGACAGTGCAATCCTGATGGTGGTCACTGACGGCGACACCGTTCCCGCTACGGGAATGCCACCGATGCCCAAATCGATCAGCAACGTGCTGCTGGTCGGTGTCGGCGATCCAATCACTGGGAAATTTATTGCCGGCAAGAACTCCCGACAGGACACCTCGACACTTCGCCAAGTTGCCACCCGACTCAATGGAGAGTTCCATAATGGAAATGCTCAGCATATTTCATCCACCATGATTTCAAACTTGACTCAGAAAACTCAACGGACTCAGTGGCAGGACCTTACACGACGCGAATACGCATTAATTGCTATCACTCTCGGCACGCTGATTCTCTGCGTTCTGCCGTTTCTCCTGCATTACTTTGGTACGCGATGGAAGCCCGGAATCACTTAAATCAAAGTCCGCAACCCTCAAAGCAATCGGAAACGAACTGAACCTTGCCGGAGGAAGACGCTGTTTAATGTTCAATCCTTTGACGGACAATGCGTTCTAGCTCGCTGACGACTTCACCTAACGTAAGGTCATCGGTAAGCAATTCAATCGCATCCTCAGCCTTCATTAGTCGCCCAACTTCCCTGGTACTGTCTTGTTGATCCCGTAGTTCCTGATCCCGAATGACGGCTTCGAATTCGACAGGTTTCCCAGACGCGCTTAACTGCTCAACTCGCCGCTGAGCCCGCGCTTTCGGAGAAGCCGTCAGGAAGATTTTGCAGAATGATTCCGGAAATGCGACGGTTCCTTGATCCCTTCCTTCACAGACAAAATTACCTTGAGCGGCGATCCTCCGCTGGAGATCAACTAAATAGGAACGAACCGAGGGAGCATTTGCCACCGAAGCGACGCTCCGAGTCACTTCCGGCTCGCGGATCGCCGCGGTGGAGTTTTTCCCGTCTATAAAAACTTCCTCGCCATCAAAGACGATTTCAATTTCAGTCGCGATGGTTTGAAGCGCAGGCTCGTCATGCAAATCCACCCCCTGGTGAATGGCCGCGAGCGTAACGGCACGATACATAGCGCCGGTGTCCAGAAATTGAAAACCTAGTCTTTCAGCGAGTAAACGTGTAACTGAGCTTTTCCCAGCACCCGCTGGACCGTCTATTGCAACAATCATTTTTTCCATCGGATTAAAACTTCGAAATAGTCATTTCGACCAAACTCAACAGTAAAGATCGAATCGTTGCCTTCTTCCAATCCTAAAGACTGGACTGATTCGCCAGAAAACTTGATTCGTTCGGCCGTGGCAATCGAGCGAGGGCAACGCACCGTCAAGGCACCATTACGTCCCTCAGTTTCTCGCATTCGCAATTTCACTCCCACCCACTCGCCGGAAGACAGTTGCCCGGGCGTTTCTTTAAAAATAGGACTCCACCACGTCGCCACGACATTTCGACGATTGAAATGGAACAGCCAACTCGACTCGTTCATATTCGATGACGCTGCTTGTGAAGACTTCAAGACGCAGGGAGGCGTCATCCGCGACCTTGCAGCGGCAAGAGGGTAATCAAGATTTACACCTAATCCAAACGCAAACTGCTGCTGTTGTTCATTTCCAGCGATTAAAACAGAATCAACGAATCGTCGTGAAGCACGTCGATGGTAAGGCAGGCCACCGGTCAGCATCGTTAGCCGCCCGTCATCCTGAACCACCTCTATGTATTGGGTTGCATGAAACCAATCGGTGTAAATGTCCTGCCGAATTTCACCTGCATTGGCGACCAATCGTGACGCTTCGCTTTTCCAGGCCAATCGGGAACACGCATAGTTGTTAATCGACTTTGAAAATTTTGCAATTGGATTAATCTCACCCACGACTTCAACTACCCGCTGGCCACGGGCAACCCGCACCTTTTGCCAATAGTCCGCAATCTTCGTCTCATTATCAAACAAAGTACCACGTGAAGTAAGTGTTCCTGCGATCCGCGATTCCATTGTCAAATTAATTTCATCTGCAGACATTCGGGTATACCGCGCCTTACCCCCGCCGTGAGGATTCGAAGATACTCCTGGTAACCTTACCGCTAATTGCTGACTAATTAAATTAACCCGATTCTTATACAGCTGAATCGATCGAATTCCGCCTGTCTCTCCATCGACCGACAATTCAAAAAACTCATTCCTCAACGTGTTCTCTTCACCAATCAAGGGGTCACTGCGCAACAGGTCCTTCGTGGAAATCGATGCGTCGTCCAAACTAACGCTCCCCATCGAGGGTAACTCAACCATCCAGTGAGCACCTGATTCTGAGCTATCGCAAACGTAAACCGGGGGCGTTTTTTTCAGAGTGCCAACCTTGGCACCGTTGGTTTTAACCTCAACCAGCCGTCGACACCCAAGCGTATTGAGAACTTCCATTTGCTCGCAATCGGAAGAATTCTGCTCAGAACCCTCCAAAAGCGATTTCAATTCAAGTTGCAATTCCTGTATCTCTGTGTCGAGAGAATCTGCCGATTCTTTATCTCGAGAATCTTCTTGATCGATAGCTGTTTCGATTTTCGATTGCAGGCCGTTAATGCGAATCTCAATATCCTGGGCAACCGCCGCTTCCAAATCACGCCAGTGGCAAGCTTGAACGAGTAGCGAACGCAGCGATGTCAACACTTCAAACCGCTGGAAATAATTCGTAAACGCCGAAATCGGTTTCCGCGAATCATGCTCAAGTGATTGCTTAAAATAGGGTGGCTTATATTCCTCCGACGCGAAAGTGTCTCCGTATCCTGGATCGTAAACCGACCCAAAATAGTCATCGAGTGTTACAAACTGACCGAACAGCGCGCCGTATTTTGAAATCCGCACCAGATCTTCGAATGACTCACAGGTACGGTCAGGCCAGTGTACGAAAACGGCTGCCGCAACATGAGCCGAATCGATTTGTTCCCCCAGTTTGACGCCGAGTCCCAGAAACGCGCCGGCATCCGCAGCACTCAACGGAACATCGCCAATGGCCAAAATGGACTGTTCATCATCCCCCGTCCAGCGAATGTTGCAACTCGAACTTAAGGGGAATTTTCCACCGTCCAGGGTTGCATGGACAGCACCTGAGAATCCCATCTGCTCAAGCATCGAAGGTAGCGCCGGCGTCAAACCAAAACGCCGCCGCATAAAAACACTCGGGGCTACCCCAAACTGCGACTCAAGCATCTCGCGACCACGCTTCAAACTGTTCAATATGGACTCGCTTGAAATTAACGAATCCGGCAGTTCATGAGCGAGCCCACCGATAATACTTAAAGTCTTATCTTCCAAACGTGCAATGGTTTTTTCTAGTAACTGCGGACGCCCATTGGCAATCAACTCCCCGGTTTTACCGCTGACAAGAAGGTTTATCGGGTGATCGGACGCTAGTTGGTTTGTCATCGAACGCCCAAGTGTCGTCTTGGCGGTCAGAACAACGTCCATTAATTCAGGCTGAACAGGGTAGTAACCGTTTTTCTCTTCCAACAGCAGGTCAAAGCACCGCCCCAACGCTTCGCGGGCTTTTACCAAATCTCCAGTCGTCGCAAAACCAGCGGCTTCGGCGACCGCTTCTGAAAATTCCGTTTCATCAAGATTACTCGAATACCTGAGTTGACGTGTCATCAACTGAACTTGCAGGAAACCATAACCTAGCGCACAAAAATCCTGAACCAAACCGGGGTCGAGTCCGTCGGCCAGTCGCTTTGCCTCTGAATTGGCCTCAATGGCACGTTCCATGATCGCGTCACGTGAATCGAGCTCTGACAAAACTATCGCTTGGCTGGATTCCAGTTTACTGAGCAACTCTTAATCCATTACTGATTCAGAAATCAGTGGAATCACAGCAAGCAACTGCCCATTCGATTCTGGCGGTTGAGTCTCGTCCGAAGAATCGAGAAATTCTTCGCCGAAACCAATATCAGGGTTATCGACCTGATGCCAACCGGGCATTTGGCCCGCCGATGCAATCAACGCCGGGTGCCACAATGCGGTCCAGCTTGCCAAAAGATTGGCCGCTTCGTGGCCGCGATGATGAATCGGAAAATCCTCCATCGAGTGACAGGGAAGCAAGATCAGGAGTTTTGAATAGTTTTTCATACAAGCGTATGTGATATTTGGACGTTTTTAGGGGCGATCCGTGTTGAGCCCATCGTTCTCCATCGGAACCCCGATTTTAGGCTCAATTCAGGATTTTCGGGACAGGGCAGCCTAAATTTCATTATGAATTAGAGACCCACCGTTGTCTTAAGCGCTGAAAACAGTAGAGTCCGATTAACCGAATTGGTCGTAATGACCGTTAGGTCAGTCGCTGGTCTAATGACTCTGCCAACTGAACAACTCGTTTTGACCAGCACTTGATGCCGATGACTCACGAAAAGACGGGATTTATAACCGAAAATTTGACACATTTTGAAGTCATCCGGTAGAGTTAAACGTGTTTCCGCGGACTTTGTGAGCGAAATCATCGATAACTCCTGCGAAAACCGTACAGTCTTGAAGAAAACCACTCGAAACAAACTTAACGAAACAACGTCACTGAACCTATAATAAAGAATGCTCGAGGACAGCCAATTATTTGGCGAGAGTTTTACCTTATTTTAGTAGTTCCCAGAAATTAATAGGCAGTAAAGATGGCAAAACAAAATGCCGTTTGGGGTATCGACATCGGCCAGTGTGCTTTGAAGGCACTCCGTTGTACATGGGATGCAGATGGCCAGGCCGTCGTCGCAGACAAATATGATTTTATCGAATATCCCAAGATTCTCAGCCAACCTGATTCGGACCCCGAGGAACTCATCAAGGATGCGTTGGAGGAATTCCTCTCTCGAAACGACGTCCTCGGAGATCGAGTTGCCATCAGTGTTTCGGGACAGGCGGGACTATCCCGATTTTTCAAGCCGCCACCAGTCGAAATCAAAACGCTACCGGATATCGTTAAATACGAAGTCAAGCAACAGATTCCGTTTCCAATCGAAGACGTGATCTGGGACTGGCAGCAATTGGGCGGAGTCGTTGTCGAAGGTCGTGCGATTGACGCCGAAGTCGGGCTCTTTGCGATGAAGCGAGAAGCCGTTTACCGAGCTTTACGCCCCTTTGACGATATTGGTGTAGAAATCGACATTGTCCAACTCTCACCACTGTCCATCTTTAATGTCGTCTGCTTCGACCAGATCAAAAACCTACCTGATCCCGAACTCTTTGATCCTGACAATCCGCCACCGTCAGTTGTTGTCCTTTCCATGGGCACCGATACGACCGATTTGATTGTCACCAACGGAATCAAACTTTGGTTGAGAAACATTCCAATTGGCGGTAATCACTTTACTAAACAGCTTTCTCGAGAGATGAAGCTAACTCAGGCAAAAGCGGAGCATCTCAAGAAAAATGCCCGCGTATCAGAGAATCCCAAGGCGATCTTTAAGGCGATGCGACCTGTCTTTAACGACTTGGTAAACGAGGTTCAGCGATCGCTTACCTATTTTCAAAGCATTGAGAAAACAGCGGATCTTTCGGAAATCATTTTGCTCGGGAATGCTGCTAAACTTCCCGGTTTACGGCAGTTTTTAAACAAACAGCTTGATATTGATATCGCGAAAATTTCTGAATTTAACAAGCTAAATGGTGGTGATGTCACCACCCAACCAACATTTTCAAACAACCTTCTTTCGTTTGCTCCCTGTTACGGACTTTGTATTCAGGGACTCAAAGAAAGCAGAATCGATACCAATCTGCTTCCTCAGGAGATTGTCGTTGAGCGAATCATTCGCGCGAAAAAACCATGGGTATTAGCATCCGTGGGACTTCTGACGTTTGGTCTGCTGCTCGGTTATTTTTCAATCGCCAACGCCTGGTGGAGCTCTAACGAAAAATTCGTTGACGCGAACAATGTTTCCTGGAAAAAAGCTATCTCGCAGGTGAAGTCGACGAAAAGCAAGAGCGATGGCTTCGTCGCATCGGACGAAGAGCAAATCAGGCAGCTCCAGCAATTCAATACGATTGCAACCGAACTGACATCAGCCTCCGAAGATAAAGCATCTTGGATTGAATTTTACTCTGCTCTTTCTCAGGCATTTCCAGAAGATCCCCGGATCAAAGCCATCAAGGACGCACAGTCTGACCATCGTGCCGCCCCCACTGAGATTCCATTTTCCGACCGTGAAGAACTCTACGTCGATCATGTCGAATCTGCGTATTTCCCCAATTTGCAGTCGTGGTTGAGTGACATCATGCCAATTCACGAAAAAATGTTCCAATTGGATCAAGAAGAAATAGACAAAATGAAGGCCGGGGGTGCCTCAGCTGAGGACGTCGAAGACTTGCTCGCCGAAGCACAAGATATGCAAGAGGATACTGGAAATTATTATCCAAGTGGAGAAATAGAAACCTCCGATGTCGGACTTGTGGGTCCACTTGGAGGGATGAAAGGTTGGGTCATTGAAATTCGCGGCCATCATTTTCACAACAGTGATGAACAACTCGTTAAACTCAACATGGGCAAGGCCTATCTTGTGAAAACCTTGATCAAAACACTTCTTGAAAAGGAAGATGTAGTTCTCCCTACCAACGGTAAGAACGAGCTATTCTCTTACGCTGATATTGGCATTACATTCCCAACGGTCACGTATCAAACACCACTCGAGAAAAAGACCATCAGATTCGACCCGACGGCGTTAGAAGGGGCTGACGAAGACTCAGCCGCCGGTGCTGGAGACGGCCGCGGAAAATTCAGCGGCGGTGCGGGAATGGGCATGGGAATGGGCGCCGGTGAAGGCGCCGGGATGGGTGATACAGGAACTGCATCGGAATCACTCTCACCGGATGAGGATCCGAACATTCAAGAAGTCAATGAATTTACCTTTGTCGTGCAGATGGCCTGGACGCCTCGTTCGGAACAAGAACGATTGGATGCCCGGGCTGCCCGAAAACAAGCTGAAGCAGATAAAAATGCTGCCGATGCTGAAATGGTTGAGGACGAAGGTTAACTGTCAAACTGATTTTCGATGGGTGAACTCGTTGAGCCAGTTGCCGTCGTGAAACACGAAAACCATCGGTAACCACCGATTTATTTAACAACGAACTGGGCAAGTGCCTAATCAATATTTTGAGGATTAAATCATGGACCAATTAGCTCCTGCAATTGCTTGGGTCAAGAAAAATATTTTCTGGCTAGTCTGCGGAACCCTTTCCATTGCGATGGTCGTCTCTTGGTTTTTAATAACTAACGGCATTAACGGTGAACGTACCAAACAAGAGGCACAGCTTAAAAAGTCTGTCTCCACCGCAAAGGGCATTAAGACCGTTACGGCCAATGCTCTTCCAAAAAATGGCGCGGTTGAAACAGAAGAGGAAGAAGTCATTGCTGCTCATCCGAACGAAACCTCCAGACAGGGTATGCAAGATGAATTAAGTGCAACGATCGACTCGATTGTCGCCGCTTGGACCATCAGAAAACAGGCTCAGGATTCGATCCTTGTCTGGCCAAAGTGCATTCCGAGTGACACGTTCATCAACTATTTCAGCCAATTTAACCCGCCGGAAACCATGCCGGACGAACTAAATTCGGCGGCGGGAACCCAAATGGAGCAAATGCTGACTCTTTACAAACAAAAAATTCCAGAACAACTTGCATACCTCTGCGGTGACGACGTTTTGAGAGCCTATTGGAAATACGATCCGAAGTATTTGGAAGACACAGCACCAACTGAGGACGAAGACGACGGAGACCCTACCGGAGGCGGATTCGGACGCGGTGGATTTGGCGCGGGTGCCGGTGGCGCTGGCACAGGTGCGCCAACGTTGAGCTCTCCAGCGATCGACATGAACCAATTCGCTGTTCGGTGGAGCGACAAAAACCAAGATCTGTGGAACGACAAATTAACGACATTCAACGGATACGACGGCAATCAGTTTGATTACCCAAGCCCACTGCAATGCTACATGCTTCAGCAGGACCTGTGGCTTCTAGAAGCAATGTTTCGGATTATCCGCGAGGTCAATGGCGATTCAAACGCGAACGACCTCTCTATCATCAAGAACATCGATCACGTCGCTTTCGGAAGAGAAGTTGGTGGAAAACTGGGCGAACTCACCCCGGCCGATCCGCGGCTTGGCGATAAAACCAGCTCTGGAATGTTCGGGGGAACATCAAACGAGGGATTCCCAGGTTCGTTTGGAGGTGATGGTGGAGAAGAAGAATACGATGAAGAGGGAAATTTTGAGCCCGACGGAGACTTCTTTAGTCGAAGCATGCCCTCCGGCGGCGGAACAGACGCTGGCGATGGATTCACCAGCAGTGTCCCCTACGACAGACGTTATGTCGATGTAAACTTCGAGCCACTTCCAGCGGATGTCGTCAAAGGCGTGATCACTGGACAGGAACTGCCGGAGACGAATCTCGAGCTTATCGTTGCTAAACGCGTACCGGTTCGGATTGCGTTAAAGATGGATGAACGAAAAATTGCCGATTTCATGGCAGCCTGTGCAAACTCGCCATTCGCTTTTGAAATTCAACAGGTTCGCTGGAACCGACATACTCCAGGCGGTGACGACATCCTCCTCAATGGAGGCTCCGGCGGTGCCGGTGCCGCAACGGAAAAGCGAAGCGGAATGGGTCAAAATCTTGGTATGGACGGATTCAACCCAACCACCCTCGAGGTTGTGCCTGTAGAAACGCGAACTAACTATGACGTCAATGTCGAGTTTTTTGGAATTGTGAAAATTTACAATCCAGTACGTGAGGACGAACTTAAGCGTGCTGCCGGGCTGGAAGAAGATTCCGGCATAAGCGACGATTCGGCTTCAACTGCCAATACAAGAAGCGACAACCCTGCAAAACCGTAGAGCGGTTTAGAGAATCCATTGGCACGACTTTCGTTCCAATGGACCAACTAATCGCGGCCGAGCAAGCCATTGCTCAACTTTACATAACGACAACCTAAGACGAATTACAACCCAATTTCAGAATCGTTGCCCCTTGTTTTCAGGGTACATTTACGAATCTGATCAGGAGATTTGAATATGATAAAGCCAGATTTCAGCAAAGCCGCCATGCAAAAGTTCTTTTTGTATCATACCGAAAAGCTGATCATTGTTGTGGCGGTGGTCGCGATGGCAGCCTTCTTTTGGATTGGCTTTGGTATCGAACCCTATTCCGATAAATCGCCTGATGAATTAGTAAAAATGGCAAAAGATGCCGAACGCTACATCGATGCGGACACCAGCTGGGATGAGATTAAATCCTTTCGAACTGGTCGAAAAAACGTTGACCAGATCGTTCGTGACGGCAGCAAAGTAAATGCTTCCATTTACAAGGTCGATCCGTTTACAGGAATCGCAGCTCGCACACTTGATGCGCGAATGGATCCAAGTATTTTTGGGATCATTGAACCGGAAGCTGTTGTTTTCACAGCTCCGCTGCTGATTGACATTGGTCGTCTCGACGATCAGTTTGCTTACTATCCGACCGCTCCGAGCAGTGATTTAGACGAAACTGATGACGGCATGGGCGGATTTTCCCCCGGTTTCGATTTTGGCGGGGACGAAGGCGGAGAAGAAGAACCCGGTGGTGGTGAGGAAGAAGATTTCGGACTTGGCGGTAGAGGAGGAGGCGCTGGAGGATTCGGCGAGAGTGAACCCGAAGATGATGAAGAAGAAAATCCAATCCCTACGCTCGAAGGCATTGGCTCCAAAATGCAAACGGTAAACGTTCACACCTTGAAAGGCGTGCGGCCGACTCACCACAACTTCGCCCCCACAACCCAATCGGCAATCTACAACATTGTTTGTGTCACTGGATTGGTCGACATCGAACAACAATGGAAAGAGTACGAAACTAGTTTCGCGTCAGCCATGGGCTACTACCCCGACCGTGACAAACCGACTTACCAGTATCTGGAAGTCGAACGTAGAGAAGTCGGTGAGAAAGAGTGGTCGGACATTTCTGACAAAACTTCATATTATTTCCCCTCGCTGTTCCCGAGTATGCACCGAATGCCCAAGGCTTTCCACAACTCGGCACCCGATATCGTGGCACCTCAGCATTACGACCCAGTTCTGACGGGACCTATTCCGGCAATTTTTAATTTCGACTACCGTCCCTACGTAAACCACTCAAAACTAGCCGAAAACCGACGAGAATTCCCCGAATTTACTGCGGAAGAAGAAGCCGAAGAAGTTGACGCGGACGACATCCTCCAAGGCAATATCAACAAAACCGGAAAACCCGGTTCGGCTGGTGGTGGCAATGCCGGCAAATTTGGTGGTGGCATGGGAATGGGCATGGGAATGGGTGCCGGAGGCTTAGGCGACCCAACTGGCGGTGGTGGACGCGGAGGATCTTCACCCGGTGGCTCTGGAGGCGACTTTGGAATGGAAGCCCCTGAAATCGTTCAATCCCGTGCTGGAAGCGATTTTACCGACCACATCAAAGCGATTGACAGTGAAAAAGCTCAACACCAATACCGCTTAGTCAGGTTTTTTGACTTCCACCCAAAAGAGTCCGGCAAGACTTATGAATACCGCATGCGGTTGTGGTTGGGAGATCCGAACAATGAAGACCTCGGAAATCAGTTTACCAACCGACAATCTGGTGGGATGACTGATTTAACAGGTATGGGCGGCGGAGGTGGCGACATGGGAAATCGCCAGGATGGCGCTGACGAAGATGACAGTGCTGACCAGGAAGATCCGGACGGAGACGGAGACTACGCAGCAAACCAACCGTCTAACTCGGGCACCACTTCTGACAAACCAGAAGCAAAGTACGTAAGGATCACCAGCACAATGCGTAACCCAGATGTTCGCAAACGACTGAATCGTTCCAAAGAAATAGAAGATCCCAAAAAGAATATTACGACCTATGTCGTCTCAGAAATTCGTGGCAAGGACGAAAATGGGCAGGATATAATCGAGGAAATCGTCGTGCCACGCGTTGCGGTTGCCCCAAACAATACGAACGACGGGCAAGACTATACCTATCAGGACTACCTACAACACGCTCGACCATCCGAGTGGAGCAAACCGGTAACTGTAAAAGTCAAGCAAACGCGTGGTCAGGTTGCCGCAGGTAGCGTAACCCCGGGAAAAACTCTACGGCTTTCCCAGAATGGCGCTAACTTTGAACTACCCGTTGGCGAACCTGAAGTTGAAGTTGCAGCGTCCTCTTGGTGGGAACAAAATCTCGGCACCGCACTTCCAACCAGACAGACCGTTCATCGCGGAGATGCCTTGGACTTTATTGGCCCGTCTTACTTTCTTCACCCAGCAACACTCGAAGTAAAAGTCGCCAAAAACGATCCGGAAGCCGAAGGTCCTAACCAATATGACGTTAAGATCACCACCGGCATGGTGGTTGTGGACGCGATCAGTGGCGAAGAACTGGAACTTCCGCGAACCGAGAAAATGCGTCATCAAACCGCTAGTGAGATCCTCGTCATGGACGAGAACGGTAACTTTACAGTTAAAAACGACATGAATGACCGAACCCAATTTAGAAATATGCTCCATCTCGCTGACGAGTCTCAAACCGTCGGTAAAGGCAAGAAGCGAAAGAAGAGCAAAGATGAAAAAGAAGGTACCGGCGGCGGTAAATTCAGCGGTGGTGGCGGAATGGGCGGAGGTGACTTTTAAACCCTCCTCATCCATCAGACACGCGAAACCTGAATTTTTTATTCACTCGCTTGCAACCTGAAACCAACCCAGCCGCAATTCGTTGCGGCTTTTTTTATGGCATCCTGCCAATTGCCCCACAGCTTCGTAATGGAAGCCTGTTCAAAAACAATGTGGACCAAAAGCTCAAATCAACAGAAACCGACGCTAGCACGAAATTCAAGATTCATAGGTAAAACCCGAGTAAACCGGCAATTTCTGCTACAAATAAAACAACTGCTATCACGACCAGACGATTCTCTCATTTTTTCTCCCGATTGATGTTGACGGCTAAAACGCACATCGCTAATTAACCCCATCGAAAAGAATCGTGCGCTGTCTACGGACTCCACCGGTCTGCCGCTTCACTGGAAGCGGTGCTAATTTCCTAAACGGATTTAGGAATGGCCAAGGGGGGAATTAACCCTGTGATGCCGTGGCACAGCTTTAACAACCTTACAGGGTATTTTAGGCGTCACAACAACAAGGAGAGTTGCGTGAGAGTCTCCGTGCGACTTAAGCAAAGTTTATGGGCATCAGCCCTAATGGTATCGACGGTAGTGATTCAGTCACCATCGACGGCACTCAGTCAGACACAGTTTCCAGTCCAGGATTCGGGTGCCGTTCAGGCAATTCAACGAATCCCGTTGGAAACTGACAAGGCAAAACTGGCCGAGGCCAGAAGTGCTTTGTTGAAAGCAAGGCAAGCACTCGCCAAGAGCGATGTCGCCACTGCAAAACAAATGCTGGAAACGGCTAAAGGTATCGACATCGATTACCAAACAATCGGCGATAGCCCAGCTACCGTGCAGTCGATGATCGATCGGCAGTTGTATCTTGAAGAACTTCGCCAACAAAATAAGCACGAAGCGTTTAATGCAGGCGCTGCTTCCTTTTTGTTGACGCAGTCCGAAGCTCTGATGCACTATCAGGACTACGAAACAGCTGAGACCTTGGTAAAAACAGCCAAAAGCTTCCCTGTTCAATTCAACGCCACCATCGGAAACCCCGATGAATTGTTGAACATGATTACGGCAGCGAAATCGGTTCAGGATGCAAAATCCAAAATGGTCGCCCCCCAGGCAAAGCCATTAGAGCAATCGCTAAAATTGCTGTCGGAAGCCCAATTGGCGTTCGACCAAGGAAATTTCGCAGAGGCTTCCAAGCTTGTCAATCAAGCGAAGACCTTAAATGTGCCAGACACAGCGTTTGCTGCGAACGCACCTCGACCGTGGCAAATGGAGTTGAAAATCCAAAATGCCATGAATCGTCAGTCTTTCGATCCTGCCGTAATCAAAGCCAGCTTTGACAACAACGCCGGCGGAGTAGTAAAGACCCTGTACGATCCGGCTACGGACGCGACTAAAAACGTCGCCGCCTCTAGCACAGACGGGGAAGCGACGAAGTTCAACCCAATTCCAAGAACCGCAATGGGGTACTACCAAGCGGGCCTGGTAGCGATGGGTAATAAGAACTACGACGAAGCGAAAACCTATTTTGAGCGAGCTTGGAACAATCGTGCTGAGCTCGATCCAAAAATCTCTCAGTCGATCCAAGATCAACTGAATTATCTCACAATGTCAAAACCGATGCCTGCTGCAGGATCCGGGAACTGGCCGAATCGTCAAGTCGCACAGACGATCGACCTCAACGATGCTTCTTCGCAGCAAACAGCAACTTTTAAAGAACTGCAATCTGAGATCTTTAAAGAACGAGCAAACGCCGAGCGAATGCTTGAATCAGATCCACGCAGTGCCCTTGAAAAAATGACGATGTTACGCAGTAGAATCGTTCAGTCGAAGCTCGAAGCAACGAACCAAACGCCATTGCTAACCATCATTGATCGTGATCTTGCGGAAATGCAATCATATATTGATCGCAACCTTCCAGAAATCATGAACGACGAAACGAACGCGGAACGTCGCAACCAAGTTGAAATGCGACGGCAAAAGATGGTGGACGATAGCACCCAACTACAGAAGTTGGTCGAAGAGTTCAATACACTCATCGATGAGCAGCGGTTCCCCGAGGCTCAAGTGGTTGCCCGCCAGGCAGCTGACCTAGCTCCCGACAGCCCTTTGGTTGCAGTTCTGACTGAAAAGGCAACGCTCTTGCGTCGCTTGGACCGAATGGACCAAATCAAGTCCGACAAAGAAGAAGGCTTCTGGGCAGCGATGGCTAACGCCGAGCGTGCTTCTGCTGGAATGGACGACAAAACACCGTTTAAGATCAATGATCCTGAACTGTGGGCCAAGAACAGCGACCGCCGACTGGGACGACTGGAAGAGAGTCGATACAGTTCGGAAGCAGATCGAAAGATCTGGAACACGCTAAGAAACGAGCGGGTTCAAGGCGAATATCGCGGCACCCTTGCGGAAGCCGTCGACCAACTGGCCCGACAAGCAGCGGTCAACATCGTCTTTGATGACATCGCGCTTGCCGCGGAAAATGTCCAAAAAGACCGAATGGTCGACATTCCAATCCGGGAACCGATCTCGTTGCGAAGTGCTCTTGAAGT
>JAALLA010000005.1:10575-14600 GCA_011087765.1 Pirellulaceae bacterium | reverse complement strand
CAGGCTTTCGTACCTAACCTTAGCTTGATCGTTTCGCAGTCACAGGAAGTTCAGGATGAGATCCAGGATCTTCTTAAGAAGCTACGAGAACTCAACGACGTTCAGATTGTCGTCGAAGTTCGATTCGTAAGTCTTCGGGATGAGTTCTTTGAAAGAGTTGGAATCGACTTCGATTTCAGCATCAACGACAACAATCCTGCAGGAAGCGATCCTACCGCCGACACCGTCAGCGGCAGTCGAGTCGTCGGTCGTGAACCAACCGATACAGTGGACTTCACGCCAACGAGCGATCTTGACTTAAGATTCGTTCAAAACAGCTTCTCGGCAGCTGAACCTATCTTTGGTGGATTCCAGGCAGCTCAGGCAGCCAACTTCGGATTTGCGATTCTATCGGACATCGAAGTCTTCTTCCTGATTCAAGCCGCGAAGGGTGATACCAGAACCAACATTACGCAAGCACCGACAGTCACCATGTTTAATGGTCAAAGTGCTAGTGTAACCGATGGTGCCTCCCGTCCGTTCGTGACATCAGTGGTTCCAGTTGTCGGTGATTTCGCCGTCGCTCACCAGCCAGTGATCACGATTCTACCCGATGGTACGAACTTGAATGTTACAGCCGTTGTTTCTGACGATCGTCGATTCGTTCGTCTCCAATTGGTTCCGTTCTTCACGCAAGTTACTGATGTCGATACGTTTACATTCGACGGAAGTACAACGACGGAACAATCGAGCACCTCGGTTCTCGATAACCTGCTCGAAGCGGTTGATGGTGGATCAAGAAGCGAAGAAGACGAAACTGAGCGTACTACCACACAGGGTATTACCGTTCAGTTACCGGTTCTCGCTCAAACGTCAGTTAACACAGTCGTCAGCGTTCCAGACGGCGGTACCGTACTGATGGGTGGAATTAAGAGAATGAATGAAAGTCGTACCGAACGAGGTGTTCCTTTCTTAAGTAATGTGCCTTATGTCAACCGACTGTTTAAGAACGTCGGTATTGGACACGAGACACAGAACCTTATGATGATGGTGACTCCACGAATTATCATTCAGGATGAAATCGAAGAAGACCAAGTCGGTAAAATTGAAACCGATTAATCATCTTTCGGGAATCACGCTTTCCCCATATTTTAAACGAGAAAGGTCACCGTTTTACGGTGGCCTTTTTTCGTTAACTGAGAGACATTTAGCCCCACCAAGCCTTCCCTGTGATTTTAAGGTTCTCTCCCAGCGGGCTAACTCTATCTAATTCGCAAGCGCTTGCTGTCCACCGGTTTGTGGTTTATTCTGAGCAACAAGCGGCATAGCAAACAATTAATAAGGACCTGTACGTTGTCAGACTGGAAAATCGGTGTATTCACAAGTGTAGATGCAGGTTTAGGCGTCGATCTCGAAGTGGCCCACGAACTCGGCATTCCAACTATTCAAATCCACGCCCCACATCAAGGGAATCGCACCCAGGACACGGCGGATGAGATTGTAGCGCGACTGGCCAGATACGATATTTCCGTTACTGCTGTTTTCGGCGGATTCGAAGGAGAGAGTTATGCTGATATCCCAACCGTGGTTAAAACCGTAGGCTTAATGCCTCTGGAAACCCGGGACGCACGCCTCGCGGAAATGAAAGAGATCTCGGATTTCGCCAAAATGCTCGGCTGTAACGTGATTGCCCTTCATTTGGGATTCGTCCCCCATGACAAACAGGATCCGGGGTACGCTGAGATCCTGGCGGTGACTCAGGAGTTGTGCGATTATGCAAAGAATAATGGCCAGGCCTTACATCTTGAAACAGGCCAGGAAACAGCACCCGCTCTGCTGGAATTCATTGCTGACACTCAGCGGGACAATCTATTCGTCAATTTTGATCCTGCCAATATGATCCTCTATGGGGCGGGAAATCCGATTGAAGCCGTAAACTTACTCGGTGATAAAATTCGAAGCGTCCACTGTAAAGATGCCCGCTGGGCTGCCAACCCTGGTGAAGAGTGGGGAGAAGAAACGATGCTGGGCGAAGGCGAGGTTGGCATGGACCAATACTTACTTGCTCTTAAATCGATCGGCTATCGAGGTCCACTGACAATTGAACGGGAGATTCCACAGGAACCGACCCGACAAAAAGAAGAAATTGGTCACGCAGTACGACTTCTCAACCGCCTTAAACAAGAAGTTCTATAATTCGCATTTGAATTCATTTCCCGAATCATGAAAATTCTATGATCCGATTATTACTTGGTTTGATTGCGGCTGCTCTGCTGATCTGCGGCATCGGCTTCTATGTCCTTCAAGTAGAAGTGAGTGAACTAGTTATCGGGCTATGCATTCGAGTCGGAGCACTCCTGACCGTAATTTGCTTGGCTTTCCCACAATTGATGGTTCTAAAAAACAAATTACCAGCCGTATTGGTAATTGGGGTGATGAGCTGTTTAATCATTATCGCAGCCCGGCCGAATCTTGGCAGAGTTGTGATCGCGTTGGCAACCATTTCAATTACACTAGGTGGAATATTAAAGTGGTTATCAAAAATTAATAACCCTCCTCCCAAACGCCCATCCCGCCCCAGTTAGCGATTGGATTTTTAGTCGTCACTCATCTGATACGCCATG
The DNA here is from genome assembly GCA_011087765.1 of Pirellulaceae bacterium. Lineage (GTDB taxonomy): Bacteria > Planctomycetota > Planctomycetia > Pirellulales > Pirellulaceae > Mariniblastus. The sequence continues at coordinate 11,997 of JAALLA010000005.1, read as the reverse complement.
AACAACCCGTCCAACCGCAAACAAAACAAAACGGCAGAACCAAACGTGCCGCCTGAATCCACCGACTGGCATGAACGGCTTGAACTGTGGCTTGGATTTCTCCGTTTCCATTCGAAACAGATTGCTGGATTCTTTTTGGTCTGCGCCGTCGTTGCGTTGGTTTACAAACTGAGTATCCCATCCCAAGAAGCAACCGTCGTCGACAACGGCAAGGAACCAAAGAACGCCTCGAATTTGGAACTCTCAGCCCCCAACGCCTTGCTCGGTTCCCCCCAATCGCATCACGATGACCCTCCGGCAAAATCTATTGAAAACGCCTCCCGGCAAGCTAGTAGCCTGGAACCAGATTCCGAATTCGCGAACCAATCCACGGAACAACTGGTTGAGCGCTCGGTCAAAATCCATCAAACCTGGGGGCAAGAAGCCCCCGGAATTGGTGTCGCCCTCTGCCAGGAGCGTGCTCGAATATCACAGCATTTACTAAATCGCTCACTCACTGAATCACAGCAAATTTTTGCGATCACTTCCTACATCGACGCAATCAGCCTCATCGATTCGTTAAATGTGTCAAGCAAAATGAAGATTCAAGACACCCGAAAATCACTTCTCGAAATCGACCAAAAATATTGCTCGCACAACAACCGCGATATTGCAGCCAAGGCCAATCTGGCCATAGCGTTAGCACCGTTATACGACTTCATGGTGACCGGTACACCTGAACAAGCTGCTCAATTTGAAGCTGAATGTCGCCTTCGTCTCAAGAAAATTGCCCGAAACAGTTCCGCCCTCACTCGACTTGCCAACCTCGCCATTGCCACTCACAACAAAATTGAAATCGATTCTCCCTCAGCGGCAACCTTTTCTCAGCTTGCTGATCTATTACTTGAACTGCCTGGAAAACAGTCTCGCAGAATCGCCCTTCAGTACCGCGAACATTTGCTTTATGACCGTTTTGATCCAAGAACCCTCGCTCTGTTGGGTAGTGAAAATGACCCCGTTGCTCGACAACAGGTGAAAGATTTTTTTCAAACACTGACAGAGCACCCCGACAGTACCCCCCAGACCTATCGCAAAGCGGTTGAGATCATCAAAAACTACCAACGACTAGGAAGAATCGAAGACTCGGTTCGGCTAACTCAATGGCTCGAACGAATCACCGATCAAATTCCAATGGATCAAAATCAACAAACCATTAAAAAAGCTATTCAGGATTCGATCAACGATACCAAACGCTCTCCCTGACGGGATGGAAATCGGCGTGCGGGTCTGCCCACGATCTATGGTGACGTTATAATTTGGTGTCGGGAAATGGAATTAACAAACGCCCAAGACACCTAACAGAACGATTGGTCGATCGCAACGGTTGCTTTTTAAGGCGGAGCGATGGCAGAACTACCTAATAACCCGGGGCTTGATTTAACC
>JAALLA010000005.1:0-10475 GCA_011087765.1 Pirellulaceae bacterium | reverse complement strand
GCTGCAACGCAGCGAACCATAAAACACAGCGCAGAACAATTTAGCAACGGTTCGAAAGCACTCAATGGCAAAAAAGTCAATCCAGAAACCACTCCTCCTGCCTTCAGATGAAACCACCGCTGACGAACTCGAGAGAATCATCAGTCACCTCGATACTCTCTACGAACAAGGTCTCGATTGCGTACACCCCGACACAAATGAACCTGTCTCAGATAGCCATTATGATGACCTCCGGCGTCAACTTCAGGAACAGCATCCAACTTCGGAGCTATTTGCCACCGCGACGGCCTCTGAATTCGTTTCAACGAATTTAAAAGTCGTCCACGACCCACCCATGACTTCGATCGAAAAGGCGAGCCACGAAAATCTAGAGACGCAGGAGACTCAGTTATTTAAATGGATATCCAAAACAGTCGCCTCAACTGAATCCCCTGAAGTTGAGCAAGTCGCCCTAACAATTAAAGGTAAGTCTTACAAAGAAGAACCGATTTCGTATCCAGAGTCGTTTTTCTACCAAACGTACAAACTGGACGGCGTAGCCATCGCAATCTATTACGAAAATGGAAATTTGATCCGTGCGGGTTTACGACCAAGAGACGGAATTAACGGAGAAGACGTTACCGAACAGGTACAATATGTTGACGGCATTCCTGCGGTTTTGCCTGAACCAGTCACATGCTCGATCCGTGGAGAGTTAATCTGCAAATTATCAGATTTTAAGAAAGTTCAAAAAGCCCTCACCCTCACAGGTGAAAAACTTAGAGCCAATCCAAGAAACCATACGGCGGGTGGAATTCGGCAATTTAAAAACCCCGAAAAGACCAAACGCATGCGGTTGAGTTTTGTTGCGTACAGCATCGAAGGACTCGCCAACCCTCCCTACCAGACTGAAACCGGTCGGTACGAATTTTGCCAAACGGTACTCGGGGTACCTTACATCAAGGCTGAGCTTTTTCGGTTCGAAGACTTGAAGATACTGGAAGATAATATTTCGAAACTTGATTTCGAAGTCGACGGCGTAATCATTGGAGTCAACAACCTTGGGCAACAGGAACAACTGGGACGACATGGCGACCCACTCACTGGAAACCCGAAAGGAAAAATTGCCTGGAAATTTAGAGAAGAGGAAGCGACTCCAACAATCAAAGCAATCGAATGGCAGACTGGTCGAACTGGAAAACTGACCAGCGTTGCGGTTTTTGAAGCGGTCCGTTTAGCGGGAACCAACGTCTCTCGCGCGACTCTCCATAACGCTGGATTTATGGAGCGAAACCAAATCACGATTGGCTCAAAGATCGCAGTCAGAAAAGCCGGCAAGATCATTCCGAAGGTGATCAAGGTAATTGATGGCCAAGGCAAACCGAATTTCCCAGAAGCCTGTCCGTCATGCACTAGCCCGACCAAACTTCAAACAGGTGGAACGGATGAAATGCTGGAACTCATCTGTACCAATCCGGACTGCCCCGCACAAAACATCAGTACGCTTTGTTATTTCCTCGCGACGTTTGGAGTCCTTGGACTTGGTGAAAGTCGGGTCACTCAATTATTCGAGAGTGGCTTAGTCACCAAGCCGGCCGATTTTTATCAATTAGATATCGACAGCACCATGAGTTCTGGTTTGACCCGCCGTCAGGCAACCCTCGCGGTGGCGGCCATTCAGATGATTCCGGCACCCGATAAATTAACCAACGACGTTCTCGAAGAAGCCATTCATTCAGCAATTCGAACAAAAAAGGAAGTTCCGCTCTGGCAACTATTTGCTTCCTTTGGAATAGAATCGGCCAGTAAATCCGCCGGCAAAGCCCTTGCCGACCATTTCGGTTCCTTCCAAAAGATACGCACTGCAACGATTGAAGAACTCGAACTTGTAGACGACATTGGTTCCATTACGGCTACTGCGATTACAGAATTTTTCGCAGCTCACCAAAATGACATCGACGCACTTTTAAAGTTCGTCGAACCGACAACTACCGTTTCCGAAGGAAAGCTGTCCGGAAAGACATTCTGTTTTAGCGGTGGATTCCCAGAGGGAAAGAAACACTGGGAAAAAGAAGTGGAATCGCGAGGGGGAAAGTGCGTTAGTAGCGTATCCAAAAAGACGAACTATCTCGTGGCCGGCCCCGGGTCCGGTTCCAAAAGTGAAAAAGCAGCTCGATTGGAAATCCCGATTCTCACGACCCAGCAGTTGAGTGAAATGTTTTAGAACACTTTTCCCACTCAAACTGCGTGAATTCATGATTCAACTCAACGGAAAACTTCGAGATTAAAATTCGATATCGAATTCCAGGTCTTCCAGTCCCTCAAGCATTTCTTGGTCTGCCAACCATTGAGGATCATTTTCCATCGCATCGAGGCTGCCGTCTCTCAGGATTTCAATTCCCACCCAAGCGGTACATAGAAACAAACTGAAAGTAAGAAGAGAACAAACCAGTCCCTTCGATCTCTTACTCTTTTGGAACAACCTGATTCCAATAATCAAGCTTACCGAAAATGCAATGAATGCGATTCCAAAGCCAATCCACAAAATAGGATCATCACCTAATGCCATCGTTTGAATCCTTCCAAATTAATCCGCCAAATTAGCCGGGCGATTCCCAAGCCCTACACCTATTATCGGCAATCAAAACAGGCTTACCGTCGCCTTTCTCCAGAAACCTGATCGCCTGCTGCGTTGTCGTGTTAAACAATAACGCTGGCCTGCCCTAACAATCGGCACACAACCAACAACTTGACATTTCAAAGGCAGACGGGGAACAAAAAGACCCGCCAGGCAACCACCCTAGTGGCACCTAGTGTGCCCCGTATTCGGGGATCAAGTGATTCCCAGCATGACGATAATTTTCTGAACCTGCCGTCGGTGAATCACTTGGTGTAGTGCTGCAAATGCAAGCCAACGCTTCGCATTCATAGTTCCGAAACAGGGATGTGAAAACTGCGCTGGCCCTAAAAAGGTCGCCTCACCGTTGATCGCTGATTGTATGTCACGGCAGAAACAGCCAGTCAAATGTTCGAAACGCCCAATCACCTCAAACCCAACGTCTTCGCTAGGCGCGTAAAACGAAAGATCGATTTCACCCCGAGGCTCAACTCCGTCACTTAACGCGACAATTGCCTTTCTGCAGTCCTCAATGACAAGGCAAAGGTGATCGAGCACCATCAGCACAGACCAGTTTCGATTTGACTCCGAGACACCAATCACTCGGGGAATATTGATTATTTGCGAAACATCGTAGGAATCGTCAGCTTCCAACAATCGATCTAGCTTTCTCGTTTCCCAGCGGAACAAACGAAGCAGATTTCGTTCACTTAGAAATACCGAAGACGTGCTCAAGATTACGCTAAGAGAAGATCGCTCAAGACGAGGTAAAACGCGTTTCAAAGACGGAGAATCGTGACTATCTTTTCGAAATGACATTTCCCGGATTCCAATCAACTGACTGAGCACAACGGTCTAGCCTATCCCCTTTAAATTGAATCGAACAGCCCTTGCTTTGTGGTAAAACAAATCGGGTAATTCGGCTGTCCAACACTGAGGTCGACGAATATTGCAAGTTAAGCAATAATCTTAGCGGGTAAACGAGAACCATTCACACCACGTGGCACCGTCTCAATCCTCCCCAAATTCGTATGACAAAACAACAACACCCGCTATCGAGTTAAGAAAATGAATCAGGAATCGAACTGGGCAAATTTTCGAATGCCTACCTGGGAAGGTGACATTTCACTAAACCACGATTCGACATCACCGTTTAATAATTCACAGTCACCTGCAGAAATGCCCCTGGAGGAATTCCAAGCCAAGGACGTCCTTACCCCGGACTTGCTGGGAGACACGCAGTTAGAGGATTATATAAAGCGCGATACTTTTCCCATTCCCGACGCCAGTGACCGCGAAGGTTACAACCCGAATTACAATGCGAGATTTTTCATGACCGGCCTCGCGGATTTTTTGAAAATCAAACAGGTCGCCCAGCAGTACGAGTTGGATTTAAATTCCTATCTCGATTTCGGTTGTGCATCCGGGAGAGTTCTTCGTCATTTCTGCGCCCAATCCGAAATCCCGAACTTGTGGGGCTCCGATATAAACGGGCGTCATATCCGGTGGCTCAATGACTACATGCCCCCCCGCTTAAAACTTGTCCACAATAACTGCATCCCTCAATTACCGATCGCCGATCATTCATTTGACCTCGTTAGCGCTTTTTCCGTTTTCACACACATCGACACATTCGAAACTGCTTGGCTGGCAGAGTTATATCGGGTACTAAAGCCGGGAGGCCTCTGTTATCTCACAGTCCACAATGAAGATACTTGGAAGCTACTTCAGGACGCGGATGACAACAACGGGCTGCTCAAACGTTTCCGCGATGTGGATCCGGAGTTCGACGAACTGTTGAAACACGAAATCCCTCAAGAACGCAAGTGTTTCAGATACACTGATGTTGGCCCCTACCGTGCACTCGTCGTTCACAGCAACGCTTACTTGAAAAAAACATGGGGTCGCTTCTTTGATATTTTAGAAATTCGCGGTAAGTATCACGGCTATATGCAAAGTGTGTTGATCGGCAGAAAGAAATCATAAACGCGGCGTGGACTGCGTCGCTCTACATGCCATGCGTTCTGGCCATTCGGGACCGCCATCGCAACTCAATCGCAATAAACATTGATTGCGGTTGGATTACTAACACTAATGAAATTGAGTGATTTTCCGGCCGCCTTCAGATATGTTACCATGGATCCGCGCAAAGAGTCGCAACGGTAACGATCACGCCGAGCTGCTGAATTTATCCCATTGATTTGAGGTCAACATGCCCACCCTGCCCCGCTTTCTAACTATTTTAATTGCGATCGCTTGTTTTCTATTTACGAATCCCGCTGGAGCACAACACTCCGTGGTAACACAGGGAAACGGTAAGCTTGCAATTGTAAATAAACTTGGCGATGTAGAATGGGAAATGAAATGGGGCGGTATCCATGACATCCATATGCTTGAGTCCGGTAACATTCTTACTCGAAAAGGACGAAATCAGGTCGTCGAAATCGACCGCAAGACTAAGAAAATCGTCTGGATTTATGATTCTGGGAATCAAAATGGCAACACCGGAAAAAGTGTAGAAGTCCATGCATTCCAGCCGCTAGATAATGGAAATATGATGATCGCGGAATCGGGTGTCGCTCGGATCATCGAAGTAGATCGAGAAGGCAAACTCTTAAAAGAAGTCAAACTTACAGTCGATAACCCCCACCCGCACATGGATACTCGGCTCGCAAGAAAAATCGCCAATGGTAACTATCTTGTGTGTCACGAAGGCGATGGAAAACTGCGCGAATACGACGGTACGGGCAAAGTCCTGTGGGAGTACGAAGTCCCCATGTTTGGCAAGCAAGCAAAGAATGGACATGGCACAGAATCGTGGGGGAACAAGCTTTTTGGTGCCGTCCGACTGACAAACGGAAACACGCTTATCGCTACCGGGAACGGCCACTCAGTAATCGAAGTCACCCCCGATAAGAAAGTCGCGTGGCATCTAACGCAAAATGAGCTTCCTGGAATCACCCTTGCCTGGGTAACCACTCTCGAAGTTCTACCCAATGGAAACTATGTGATCGGGAATTGTCACGCCGGCCCGAATCAGCCTTTGTTGGTCGAAATCGATCCGAAAACCAAACAAGTCGTTTGGCAATTCGACCAATTTGAGCGATTTGGCAACTCTGTGTCGAATTCACAAATTCTGGATGTTAAAAATAGCATTCGCTAAAATCCATCCCGTCAACGAGATTCAAATCAGCATCCAGCGAACGTGAGCCTGCACGTTCGTGGCCCGACTGCAACTCTTGGCTCAGTCAGTTTCCCTCGATTTGATCAAGCAACTTCTGCGCTGAAACCGCCCGCAGCTGCTGCCGATACGAATCAATAAAACGACCGTAGGATTGTCTCATTTCTTCGGAGACATTTTCACCATCTCCCACCCTCAACATCGCCGCCTTGAGATCTCTTTCCCAATTGTCATTTTCAATAGGGACCGAGAACTGGAGTCGCATGTTTTCATCCAATACGACGACCGAGGGAACCACATTCCTCTGAAATAATTTATTCGCCTTCGTCAAAGAATCAAAGTAAAAATCAACATTCTTAACATCCGTATAAGCTGCCAGTTCATCCACAACTACCAGCGACCCCGCCTGATTAACATCGGCATCGGAATAGACAACCCCGAACTGAAACGGCTTGTTGGACAGATCCCCCGCGAGCATATCGAAATTGCGAACCGATGAGTAGGACGACAGACCAGCCAACCAAAGAATCGCAGTAACCTTTCCACGGAATTGCTCACTTGAAATTGGCACCTTTTGCTCACCAACGAGCTGAAAACTGGGGACAACTTGACCAATCAATCGTGACGGAATTGCTTCTGGCAACGCGACAAATTTACCAAGTGGGATTGCATCCCCGCGATCTTCGATTGCAAACCGGTCCGCGGGAATCGGCACGTCGAAAACGGCATCATGAAATTTTGCCAATAACTCAACATCTCTGATCTCGGGTGAAGTGACGACCTCCCCAACCAGCAATTTAAGCGGCAATGAGATTTGATGAATGATCAATGTTTCACGGTCAATCCAAAGATCAGCCGTCATGCCATCCGACAATGATCTGACGACGAAACAGCTTCTACCATCGATCTCTTGATTGGCAAGCCGCACGGACTGCTCAGACAACTGAATCCACTGATTTGACAATTGCGGAGTCAACAGGGAAAGAGGCGGCGGAATCAGCCTTGGCCATCCATCAAGTTTGGATTCATCTAATGGTAAATCGGAGTACCCACCCAAAAAATATTTGGCGATTGAATCTGAAAATAACTCATTGAAAGGAACACTGTTTTGGAAATCCATTAACAGATGTTGGTTGTCCAGATTTTCGCTCTCTATGTCAAAAATATAGCAACTCAAAATACCACCGTTAGCCGCTACTTTTCCGTTAAACAATGCGCCGGCATATTTTCCACCCCGCTCCCAGACGGTAGACCAGCGTTGTGGTTCCTGCGTCTGGCGACCCTCAAGTTGATAACTAAGATACAGAACAGCTTTGTCTTGGTAGGATTTTGCCTCAGCATAACGTTGAATTACCGAGTCAAGTATCTCAACTGAAGACAATTCACTATCTCGGAGATCAGATGCCTCCTCGGCGTCTTCCGCGCCCTGAGCAGGCTCACTCACCGGTTCAATGACCGGAGGCCTCTCACCTTGCCCACAGCCAAAACACGCCACCAAGACGACGAATACCATCGCAAACCAATATTTTGATGAAAGAAATTCGTTCATGGGAGTCTCATAGTTTTACAGCGAGCCACACGTCTAAAGTTAATTTAACCTCTTTACAAAATACGGGTAAAGATGAATTCTTCCGCATTGGAATCGCATTGCCCGGAATTCGAGGAAATCGCAAATCCCCAACAGAAAAGGCAAAACACCTGCAAACTACTTGTCTGGCTTACAATTCCTGTTCTTTTAAGGATGATGGGAGTCGGTCGTTGACCCCAACCAACGGATGGATATGATTGCCGATTATGACCAAGTGATTAACTTCTGCGCAATACTCCACCATTTACTCCACAATTTTGAGCATTCCCTTGACAACTGAATCGCAACCGAACGGCAGCATTGTTACTGAACTCCTGAGACCACTGGCAGACAAAGCAAACTTCTCAGTCCCCCAACTTGATGTATCAATTGAGCCCAATATTGACCTATCGAGCGCGTTAAAGACAACTCTCGATTCCCCCGAATTCTATCCACCGCTCTCGGAATCAGTCTTCGAAGGCGATACCGTCGCGATCGCATTGCAAACTGATATTCCCCACGCCGGCTATTTGATTGAGTCGATTGTCGATTATCTGATGACTAACGGGATTGAGCTCGGCAATATTACCCTCGTCGTGACCGCCCGAACCGCAGAAAATCTAGGCATCCCATCTACCCAATATGAGATGGCCGAGAAAGACAAGGCGGAAGGGAAACGTCCACCCGTATTCTCGTTCGATTTTGGATTCCAAGCATTAAACACTCAGGTCCACGACCCGGAAAACCAAACTGGGCATGCCTACCTCGCCGCCAACGAAGAGGGGGATCCTGTGTACGTCAACCGAACTCTGGTTGATGCTGACGTCGTCATTCCAATCGGCTTCCCTAGTCCCGGAGAAGCCAACCAACAGTCAGACTGCATCTACCCGGACTTCAGCACCACATCTACCTTACACCGGTTCGCTCAGGGCAAAGGGTCATTTATTTCTCGCTGGACCGAAATTGAATTGGCCAACGAATCACTTGGTGCATTTTTTGCAGTTCAAATTGTCTGCGGACCGGGCGACACAATTCGCCAAGTCTACAGCGGCGCTAAGAAGGACGCCCTTGATTCTGCCAGAACCGCCACCAACGAATTGTGGTCGCTATCCTGGCCTAGCCCATCCAATCTTTGTGTCGCGACGATAGAAGCCAAACCAAACGATCAGTCATGGGAAGACTTCTCCCAGGCTTTGATCGCCGCAAGCGAAGTTACTCAAAGTGAATCACCAATCATCATCTGGTCAGAAATCTCACTACCACCCGACCGCAACACGCGCAAAGCATGCATGTCGCAATTCGAGGACAATATTAGCTCCAAACTCACCAAAACCCTTCAACGGGTTGCCGGCATCATTAAAGACCGTCCAGTCTTTTTTAAATCCGAATTGCCAGAATCAACGGTCGAGGAACTTGGGCTTGGCCATCTTAAATCAGTCGATGAAATTCTTAGAATGGCTGAATCTTTTGAATCATGCCTGGTCATTCGCGACGCACACAAAACTCAAATTAAAACAGGTGGAACCCCTTCCATCGAAGGAAGCTAATAGATTTCCCATGACCAACCAACTTGAACGTGACTACCTCGCACTTACAAAGAGCGCCGGCTTTACGCGACTGGAAAACCACGGCCTGATTCGCCTCACCGGTGAAGACCGCCTGGCATTTTTTCACAACTTCTGCACCAACGAAATTAAGAAGCTTGAAACGGGTGAAGCCTGCGAAGCTTTTATTCTTAATAGCAAAGGAAAGATCCTTAGCTTTGTTCATGCAATCAACCTGCAAGATGAACTTCTCCTCTACGGGCATGGCCAAAATGTTCAACCTACCGTTGACCACCTCGATAAGTTTTTAATTCGCGAAGACGTGACCCTGGAAGACGCTACCGGGGACTGGACAGGACTGTTCGTTAGTGGAGCAACCTCCGACAATAGTTTGACACAACTTGTGGGGGAGCTACCTCCCAAAAACAGATTCAGACAAGCACAAATTCACAATCTCGAAGTGATACTCGGCAATCTTGAAATTGCCGGGTTTGGTTACCTCATTCTCGCCCGGGATTCTCACTTGAGTGCAATCGAAAACGCGCTGAAAGAGCCAGGCATTGTGGAATGCGGGCAAGACGCCCTGCACGTCACCAGAATCGAAAATGAAACGCCTTGGCACGAACTGGACATATCGGACAATAATCTTCCACAGGAATTACAACGAGATTCCCAAGCAATCAACTTTAATAAAGGATGCTATTTAGGCCAGGAGACGGTCGCAAGAATCGATGCGAGAGGACGAGTTAATCGCCTTTTGGTGAGTATTCGCTTTCCCGCCCAGTCGCCAACAGAGAACGCCCCGGCAGCAGGTGACGATTTGACCGTTGACGGACAACCGGCCGGAACCATTAGCTCGGTTGCTTTCTCACTTCGTGATCAATGCCACATTGGGCTGGGCTTCGTCAAACGAGCATTCAAGGACTCAGGAACAAAACTCGATCAAGGCATCGTTGTAAAATAAGCGTCGCATTTGATGTTCAGCTCTGAAGCGTCACTCCTCTCGACTGAATTACCTTTGCGAGAAAAAGTCATTTTCTGCCGAAACAAGCCGAGATTCACTCTCCGCTCTACAGCCTCTAATAACCAGGCGACGATTCGGTTAGAGACGATTCGGTTAGAGACGATTCGGTTAGAGACGATTCAAAAAGCTTCGATCAATCTGGTGACGGTGTACTAATCTGAATGGTACCTGTGGAATAGGTAACTGCTTCACCACCAATCAAGACCCGATCCTCCACTACCTCACAGGTCAATTCGCCGCCCCGTTTCGACAATTGCCGAGCGGCCATTTTTTTCTTATTCAGTCGCTCAGACCAAAACGGGGCTAAAACGGTATGAGCGGATCCAGTTACAGCATCTTCATTAATCCCGAGAGACGGAGCAAAAAATCGGGAAACGAAATCGCAGTCCTGTCCAGCCGAAGTCACCATCAGTGCGCGATATTTCAAATCGGCAAGCCGCCCACAATCCACTCGCAAATGGGCGACCGCATCAGAATCAGAATAAACCAAAAGTGAATCCTCCCCTGCAGACCAATACTCAACAGGCGATTGACTTACACATTTCGCCAGGGACTCGTCCACG
>JAALLA010000084.1 GCA_011087765.1 Pirellulaceae bacterium | reverse complement strand
GATTTCAGTAAATCGAAATTGGCGTCATAAAGAGCGTACTCATCGATCGTTTGAGGAGTACGATTAACCCATGGAGGATTTGAAATGATTAAATCAAATGTTTCTGAATCGCGGATGACAGAAAAAGCTGATGAGTCAGATAGTGGGACTTGCCGGACTTCAAAGGAGTCTTTGAGTCCGAGGTGACTCGCATTGAAACTGGCATTTTCAACTGCGTTTGAATTAACATCGGTAGCGACCACTCGTTTAGATCCGGCCTTCAGACAACACAATGAGATGAGGCCAGAACCAGTTCCAATTTCTAAAATGCTCGCCTCTGAAATGGAATCGTCTTCACGGATTAGCTGGCGAAGGCTTTCGGTGTCTCTGGGATCCCAGAAAACTGTCTTGAAGACAGCAAGTTCCTGTTCAAAATCCTCGACTGATTGCCAAGATCGAATTTTTGGATGGTCTAGAGTTTGAACTGGCTTAGTTTGACGCGCGACTTGGTCAGAGGTTAGCCGATCTGAAAAACCGATCACAGCAAGACCAACTAATAGAGCCAAAAACACAGCGGCTATGAATTTAGATCTTTTAGGTTTGAACATGATCGAGATGGCAGGTTTTCAGGGCAGGCTTAGTTTTGGCTGCTGGAGCTTCCTGCACTTTGTGTTTTATTTAGAAGGCGAGGGTACGAACTTGATTTTAACTTCAGGCAATTCTGAAGAGCGAGTGGGCTGGCGAATATATTATTGTCGATTGATTCGCTGTTGTTTGAGATGTATCCGGTGATCGGTCCGAGCAGGTATGATTTCCGGCGAGTGCTCCTGGGATTCCCCGAGGTAGGGATTCCTTTGGAGTGGTTCAGTTCGTTCAAAATCCAATAAATTAGGTGTTTTAGTAGCTTGAGGGGTGAGTTTTAAAATGAATATTTGCGGAAGTTTCCATTATCGGCCGATAAAGTGGTGGATTTTCACGCTGTGACTTTTTGGCAAATGGCGTGATCTTTACCATTACCGGATGCGTTGTTACCCTAGTGCCGCGCAAAGCGTGAAATGTTGTTTACTTGCGGCCCACAGAAACTGGTGAATTGGGGCTGCCGCAGCATTTTTGAAACGGTTTCGCGTGACTCTGTGAAGCTTCAAGCGGCAATAACTGCGTGGATTTTTCGGACTGACCTTTGGTCAGAGAGCTTCGCAAATTAAACAGATCGAATTAACACCTTCCAAGATATTCAAGCAAAGAATAAGGCTGAAGAAACATGGCAAAGAAATACGTTTATTTTTACGGTGGCGGCAAGCAGATGACCGATGGAGATCGCTCCATGCGAGAACTACTCGGCGGTAAGGGTGCCAACCTCGCAGAAATGTCCAACGCGGGCGTTCCTGTGCCTCCCGGTTTTACTGTTTCAACAGAAGCTTGTGGTATTTACGAAAAGCGAGGAGCTTACCCTAAAGAGATGATGCAGCAGGTCAAAAAAGAATTGACCAAGCTTGAGAAGCTCGAAGGTAAAAAGCTGGGCGCGGCAAAGAATCCACTGTTGGTCTCTGTCCGTTCAGGTGCTGCCCAATCCATGCCGGGTATGATGGACACGGTTCTCAACCTGGGAATGAACGACAAGTCAGTCAAGGGCTTTATCGATGTGACCGGCAACGCACGAGCGGGCTGGGATTGTTATCGCCGCTTTATCGATATGTTTGGCGACGTCGTGATGGGGCCATCGTCTACGCTTGAGCACCATCATTTCGAAGAAGCTCTTACTGCGATTAAGAAGAAGTACAAAGCTAAGCAGGATACCGACCTGACAGCGGAGCAACTCGAAGAGCTCGTTGGGGACTATAAGAAAATCTACAAGAAGCATGTCAAAGAAGATTTTCCCCAGGATCCGATGAAGCAGCTAGAGTATTCAATCAATGCTGTATTTGATTCTTGGCAAACCGAACGAGCAGTTAAGTACCGTATTCTTAACAAGATTACTGGTTTGATCGGCACCGCGGTTAACGTTCAGACAATGGTCTTTGGCAACATGGGTGATGATTGTGCAACGGGTGTTGCCTTTACCCGTGATGGTTCAACCGGTGAAGCCAAACCAATGGGCGAGTATTTGGTAAACGCTCAGGGTGAAGATGTCGTTGCTGGTATTCGAACTCCGCAAAACCTGGATGATTTGGCAAATGAGTCAGACAAGGGTTTGGTAAAGGCCGGTGCTCAACTTCTCAAGACCATGAAAATGCTTGAGAAGCATTACAAGTATCCTCAGGATGTTGAATTCACCATTCAACAGGGCAAGCTTTATATGCTACAGACTCGTAACGCGAAACGCGTTGGTATCGCAGGTGTGCGATGGGCAGTCGAAATGGCAACCGGGCAAGACGTGGTTACAGGGGAGAAACAGCCTAAGCTGTTGAATCCTAAAACGGCATTATTGACCGTCACCGGCAGCGATTTGGAGCAGCTTCTGTTTCCAATTTTTGATGCTAAAGAAGAAGCAAAGAAAACACCCTTTGTCACCGGCTTGCCTGCTGGACCGGGGGCGGCTTTTGGTGAGATTGTTTTCGACTCTCATAAAGCGGAAGAGATTAAAAAGAAGCACCCTGGTAAAAGCCTGATTCTGGTTCGACATGAAACGTCTCCAGAAGATGTTGGTGGCATGGGTGCAGCGGCAGGAATTCTCACAAGTACCGGCGGAATGACATCGCATGCGGCGGTTGTTGCTCGCGGATGGGGAAAATGCTGCATTTGTGGAGCTGGTGATCTTAAGATTGACTACAAGAAAGGTACCGTCTCTGTCGGAAGCAAGACTTTCAAAGCTGGCGACGTGATCTCTCTAAACGGCTCGACTGGTAAAGTCTACGAAGGCGAAATCGCAAACGAATCTTCGCCGGTTGTAGCGGGATTAGTCGAGGGAAATAAGAAAGCCCAGAAGCACTGGATTTTCAAGATGTATCAGACGGTTTCCGAATGGTCTGACAAGTATCGCAAGATTAATGTCCGAACGAATGCGGATTCCCCAGCTGATTCGGCAGCGGCAATTGCCTTCGGTGCTGAAGGAATCGGTTTGTGCCGGACAGAGCACATGTTCTTTGAAGGAGATCGGATCACCGATGTTCGTCGATTTATCCTTGCCGAAACGGATAAGGATCGAAATGCTGCTATCAAAAAACTATTACCTCATCAGCGGAAAGATTTTGAAGGTATTTTCAAGGCGATGAACGGTAAGCCGGTAACCGTTCGATTGCTCGATCCTCCGTTGCATGAGTTCTTGCCTCATACAGAGGCTGATATGAAAAAGATGGCAAAAGAAATTGGAGTGCCACTCGCTAAGATTAAAGAGCGTGTTGCTGCCTTGCATGAGTTCAACCCGATGCTTGGCCATCGTGGATGCCGCTTGAGTATCACGTTCCCCATCCTCTGCGAAATGCAAACTCAGGCAATTATCGAAGCTGCTTGTAAGATGACCAAAAAAGGCATCAAAGTGCTTCCTGAGATTATGATTCCATTGATTGGAACCAAGGCGGAACTGGATTACCTGGAGAAGATCGTCCGTCGCGTAGCTGATGCCATCATCGCTAAGCAAGGTTGTGACGTGAAGTACTTGGTTGGAACGATGATTGAGATTCCACGAGCTGCTCTGACGGCAGACCGGGTTGCTGAATCTGCTGAGTTCTTCAGTTTTGGAACCAACGATTTGACCCAGATGACCTTTGGCTACAGTCGCGATGACATTGGGACTTTCCTCCCTGATTATCTCGAAAAGAAAATGCTAGATGTTGATCCTTTTGCTCAGATCGATGAAAGCGGAGTTGGACAGTTGGTCGAGATGGCGGTTCAAAAAGGTCGTCAGACGCGGCCGACACTTAAGTGTGGAATTTGTGGAGAGCATGGCGGTGAGCCAAGTTCGGTTAAGTTCTGCGTTCGGGCCGGTCTTAATTATGTCAGCTGCTCTCCTTACCGAGTTCCAATTGCTCGCCTTGCTGCAGCACAGGCTGCAATTGAAGGTTAGACTTTTTTAGCCGTTAATTATGAAACTAGAATGACGGGAGTCTGTTCAGGCTCCCGTCATTTTTTTTACTCTCGCGACTTTAGCCGTTGACAGCGATTGCTTATTGCAAGTTAATGGCGTTTAAGAATCGGGTGCCTCGAGGGGCGAGGCGGGCAGTTTAGGCGGCTCTTCGGTTTGGCACTTAAAACAGCAATTAAAACATAAGGAGCATCGTATGACGCCCGAGATCCTCGCAATCGAGAAGGTTGCTGAACAACTAAAGAATGATGGAAAAAACGAAGAGGCGATTGCCAAGAACATCGAGATTTTAGCGCTGGATGAGAACTTCGTTCGAGCGCACTTAGCCCTTTCGGTGCTCTACCACAAAACCGAGGCACATGATAAGTCCGTAGCGCATGCTGAGAAAGCTTACCAGCTGGAACCCGATGATTTTAATGCTGCCGCGCTGAGTGTGACCTATCAGCGGGCATTTGAGGGAACGAGAGATCCTATCTACATTCAGAAAGCTGAAAGCGTAAACACAAATATGCGATAGTGGAGTGGAGTTGGCGCGAAGGTGTCGGAATTGCTTTCGATTGGATGGTGGACTATTGGTTTTCCAGTGATTCAATTAGTGCCAAAATCAGAGGCACAAATTTTCGGTTGGCTCGGGCGCGATGGCTCAAAACTGATTTGACCGACGGTCCGAGTTCACCAAAAGTTGCATGGTACTCTGGGATTTCAAAGAGTGGGTCGTACCCAAACCCTCCGTCACCCCTGCCCTTGGTCAGGATTCGGCCATGGCACTGGTCTTCGCAGCGAATATGGATGGTGCCTCCGGGATCCGAGAGGGCCATATGGCAAGTATAGAATGCCGTCCTTTGTTGACTTGGTATGCCAGCGAGTTTTTCCAACAGCAATTCATTGTTGGATGTGTCGGTGGCCTCTGCCCCTGAAAATCTCGCAGAGTAAATCCCAGGCGCTCCGTTGAGGGCGTCAACGCTGATTCCGCTGTCTTCTGCCAGCACCCACCGCTTGAGGTGGCGGGCTTGGACTGATGCTTTTAGCTCCGCGTTCTCAGCAAAGGTGGTCCCAGTTTCTTCGACTTCCAGCGCGTCGGGGTAGTCTGCCAAGGAAGTGAGTTGGATCTGGGGATAGGGAGCCAGTAACCGCTGCAATTCGGCTTTTTTCTTGGCGTTTCCAGTCCCGAGAACCATTTGAAAATCAGGCATGTTAATATCCAATTTGAAAGCACGAATCTCGAGTATTTCTCGGTTTCGATAAGGTTAGGGAGGCGAGTGTTTCCGTTCGATGTTTTAGCTGAAACGAGTTGAGGGTCAACTGTGCGACACTCTAAAATCTGCCTTGCAATTCGATTGACGAGGCTGAAGTAAGCCGGTTCGTCGTTCAAAGAGGGTGAAACCTGCGGCAGAGTTTTTTACAATTCTGTCGGATTTGACGATCTCAATTGTACCGCTGGGGCTCGATGGTATCATTAAGACTGTCGACAGAGATTGAACCAGGACGTTTTCGTTTGTTCTCAAGCAAAACGACCAATGGCTGGTGCTCCGGGAATGGGTTGAGCTGCTTGCCAACAGTGGTTCAGTTTCATTGATAAATTTTTTAAAACGCGACACACTACTGGGAAGTCTTTACGTGAGTTCTATCCTCGAAAAAATTGTCCATCATAAATTGGGTGAGATCGAGGCTGCGAAGCAGCGAATTCCCTTGGCGGAATTGGAGGCTCGTCTTGCCAGTGTGCCTGCTCCATTGGACTTTTATTCGGCGTTAACGACGGGATCGCAACAAGGTCGCGTTAGCTTGATTGCGGAAGTAAAAAAAGCGAGTCCTTCCAAGGGCGTGATTCGTGACGATTTTGATCCCGTTGCAATTGCGAGAACTTATGCTCGCAGCGGAGCGGCTTGTATTAGTGTTTTAACCGATGAGCATTTTTTTCAGGGTTCTCTCGACTATCTGATCAGCATCCGGGAGGCGGTTTCTGTTCCCTTGCTTAGGAAAGATTTTGTTCTCGATGAATATCAGGTTGTTGAAGCGAGGGTGGCGGGGGCTGACGGAGTATTATTGATCGCTGAATGTTTGGCTCCCGATCGTTTGGTTGAGCTTCATCGATTGATTGAATCACTCGGGATGACGGCACTTGTTGAACTCTATGATAAAAAGAACATACCTGCCGTGCTCGCTTGTCAACCAAGTCTCGTTGGTGTCAATAATCGTGATTTGAATACATTCGAAATTGATTTGATGCATTCGATTCGTGTTAAGCAGGCGTTGCCTCAAGGCGTGGCAATGGTCAGCGAAAGTGGCATTTTTACGGATCGGGACGTGGAGTTGATGCGAGATAATTCA
The DNA here is from genome assembly GCA_011087765.1 of Pirellulaceae bacterium. Classification (GTDB taxonomy): domain Bacteria; phylum Planctomycetota; class Planctomycetia; order Pirellulales; family Pirellulaceae; genus Mariniblastus. The sequence goes on along the minus strand of JAALLA010000084.1, from coordinate 11,711 downwards.
GTGGATGCTATTTTAGTTGGCGAGTCATTGATGCGATCTGAAGACATCGCAGCGGCTGTGAAATCACTGATGGGTGATCAATTGACTCGTTAGGCATCGGCAATCCTCGTTTTTCACCGCTGGTATCAAATTTTCCGCTTTATTTCATAATTGGCCTTCTGAAATCAGCTAATTTTGCCAAGAGACTTCTGGAGCGGCCGAACAGCCCTCTTTCAGACGTTTGCTGTGCCGATACTGATGATTTGAACGCGTTTATGCGTCTCCAAAGAATTTCCGGTATCCTGAGGGAAAGCGGCCGATCAAAAAAGTGTGGAACACTCATTCACTGAATACTGAATGAGGTGTCCGGTGGTGAGGTGTCAGTTGGTTTAACGAATTGAGCAAGACATGCCTGATATCATGAACAATGTGAAGACGATCAATAGCGCAGTGAGAACAGCGATGATGCTGGGGGCATGCAGCGTCATCGGTTACGGTGGATATTTTGGGTATAACAATTACGTAAAACCAAGTCATGATGCGCAACGTGCTGCCGCCCAATTAAAAGAGCTGGAAGCAAAGTATCAGCAGCAGTCCTTTAAGTTAACGGAGGCTGAAGATCGCGTGCACCGGCTTGAGACCTCGATGAAGTTGCTCAAGGTAGATCGCCGGCTTGCCAATGTAACGGTTTTAGAAAAAGGATTCGATGAGTTCGGAGAGCCCTTTATGGAAGTGAGCTTTGAGGAAGTTGATGCGAATGATCGCCCGGTTGCAGCAGCGAGGCAGTATGTCATCAAAGGAGAGAAGCTGTACATTGACGGTTGGATTGCAACCTTCGAAGACCAGTATGTCGAAAGTGCTGACGAGCTTCGTGCCGCCTCGTTATTTGTTTTTAAGAGCATCTACGGCGACGCTGAAACTCCCAAGGACGCTCAAAGTTTAGATGTTGAAACCCGTGATCATTCACCGCCGGGGATCTACAACGATTCTACTCAGCGGGATTTTGAGCAGCAGATTTGGGCGGATTTTTGGAAGGTCTGTAACGATCCTCAGTTGCAGGATGAATTGGGGATACGCACGAGTCAGGGGCAGACGAGTTATGTCAAACCGATTGAAGGAAAAACGTACCGTGTCAATATTCGGGCAAGTGGCGGGATGAGCCTGAAACCGATCGTGGAACCGTAGTGCAACTGGCCGGGCAGGTGACTAGCTCTAAAGGCTTTTAAGCTTGCGAGCAATTTTCCGCCCCGTGACGCTCATGGGCATTTCCTCAATTTCACTGAGCGTTGCCCAGCGAGTCGGAGTCGGTGTTTTTCTTAGTCGACCAGTCACTCCGTCTCCCTTCCAGCACTGCAGCGTAATGCGATATCGGGTGACCGCATGTTTCATTTGAAAGAGCGGACCACTCAATTCGGCTTCAAGTCCGGTTTCCTTTTTTAGTTGCATTTGTAACTGCTGAGCGTGTAATTTTGCTTCAGTATTTTGGCTTAGCGTGTAACGGGGAAAGTCCCAGAGGCTTTCCCAGCGTTCTCCGGGGCCGCATTGTCGGACTAGGATCCGCTCTTGTTGATTAACTACGATGGCCGCTTCCAAGAGATTCTCATATTTTACTTTTTTGGAAGCGACTGGGATTTGTTCCTGTAGCCCTTTGACGGCGGTCATGCAGAGATTGTTGACGGGGCAAACAAGGCACTTGGGACGTTTGGGATTGCAGATTTGGCTGCCCAGTTCCATCAATGCCTGATTGAAGTCACCGCATCGTTTTCGTGGCAGAAGTGATTCAGAGAATTCCCATAGCGCTTTCTGATTGTCGGTGGTTCGTGGGTCGGATTGCATCGTCATCAAGCGGGCAAAGAGCCGGATCGTATTGCCTTCGAGAATTGGCAGTTTTTGATCTAGGGCGATTGAGAGAATCGCTCCGGCCGTGTAACGCCCAATGCCGGGAAGTGCTAAGACGCTCTCAAAGTCTGTGGGGAATTCTCCATCATGTTCTTCGACAATCATTTGAGCCGCTGCATGCAATTGGCGGGCGCGTCGATAATAACCGAGCCCTTCCCAAAGTTTTAAAACCTCGGCTTGGTCGGCCCGGGCAAGCGCTGCCACGGTCGGGAAACGTGTGGTGAACCGCTTGAAGTAATCAACGACGGTTGCCACCTGTGTCTGTTGCAGCATGATCTCGCTGATCCAGATTCGGTAGGGCGTTTTAAGTTGCCGCCACGGTAAGTCACGTTGATGCCCGTCAAACCAGTGGATCAGTTTGCGCCGAAAATTAGATTTCCATTTAGCGTCGTACATACAAATCGTGTTCGTCCAGGCGGTTGCATCCATCTAACATGGTACAGATTTAGTTTTTAGTTGGCGACGATATTTACCAACTTGTCAGGAACGGCAATGATTTTCCGAACCGTCAAACCCTCGAGCAGCGTCACGATTTTTGGATCTTGAAGCGCAATCGCTTCGAGTTCTTTTTTTGACTTCCCGCGTTCAATGCTAATTTTTGTTTTAATTTTTCCCATGATCTGAATTGGCACTTCCACCAATGCGTCGACCGTAAGCGATTCGTCAAATTTTGGCCACGGCTCGTACGCGAGGCTCGATTCATTCCCGAGGAGTTTCCAGAGTTCTTCGGCCAAGTGCGGGGCAAACGGGGAAAGCAGTAAAATGAACGGCTCCATCAATGATTGGGGGCGTTCGGTTTGTTTCGTAAAGAAATTGACAAACTCCATCATCCTTGAAATAGCGGTGTTGAAACCTAGTGTTTCAATGTCTTTAGATACTGCTTTGATTGTTTTGTGAAGCATGCGGATTTGTTCGTCCGTGGGTGCATGATCACCAACTGCTGGACTCAATGATAAATCTTCCGCCTTCTCGTCGACCAACATCCGCCAGACTCGATCGAGGAAGTTTCGAACGCCATTCACACCGGCCATACTCCATGGTTTCGATTGGTGTAGCGGCCCCATAAACATTTCGTAGAGCCGCAGTGAATCCGCACCGTATTCCGCAATAATGACGTCGGGATTGACGACGTTCCCGCGACTTTTGGACATCTTGTAGGCGCGACTGTCGACACGGATTTGCGGATCAGATTTCAAGACAAAATTGTCTCCATCTTTTTCTTTTTCCGCCTGCTCTGGGTCGAGTTTGACAACGTGAAGTTCTTCCCCGGTAGACTGAAGAACCGTCTTGCGCTCGTCGTTCTCGCAGGTTAATTCAGCGCTGACCCATTGTTCATTGGTGTCCCGAAAAGCTGTGAATTCTACATCCCCAAGAATCATTCCCTGGTTGACTAGTTTTTTGAATGGTTCGGGCGTGTGAAGGTATCCTCGATCGAAGAGGACCTTGTGCCAAAATCTTGCGTACAACAAATGGAGGACCGCGTGTTCCGCTCCACCGATGTAAAGATCGACGGGCATCCACTGTTTTTCGAGTTCTGGATCGATGAAGGCGGAGTCATTGTGTGGATCAATGAACCTTAAGTAGTACCAGCACGAGCCTGCCCACTGGGGCATGGTATTGGTTTCCCGTTTATACTTTTTTCCATCAATGACAGGGAAGAGCCATTCGTCATCGGCCTTCTCCAGCGGTGGCTCAGGTCGGCCATGGGGTTGGAAATCTTCGACAAAAGGAAGGTCTACCGGGAGGCTTTCCATCGGGACAGGACGCATAATACCGGTTCGATTCCCTGCCTCGTCAAGTTCGTGCAGGATTGGAAATGGCTCTCCCCAAAACCGCTGGCGGCTGAACAGCCAGTCCCGTAGTTTGTAATTGACCGCGGAGCGACCAACCGCCGTGCGGTCGAGCGTTTCAATGATCTTGATTTTGAATTCATCGGTCGCAAGCCCATCAAAGGATTCGGAGTTGATCGCTGTGCCAACGCCGGCAAAACAGATTTCTCCTGCCAACAGTTGTTCCTGGTCAAGGTCGGCTTTGGCAGGAGGTTGGACGACGGCAATGATTGGTAAGTCGTATGTCTTTGCAAATTCAAAATCGCGAGCATCGTGAGCTGGTACCGCCATGATGGCACCTGTTCCGTAGCTTGCCAGAACATAATCCGCGACCCAGATGGGCACGGGCTGTCCAGTGATCGGATTGATCGCATAGCTTCCAGTGAAGACACCGGACTTTTTAGTTCGATCATCTTGTCGATCGCGGTCGCTTTTCATTGCCGCATCGTCGCAATATTTTTTGACAATCGGTCCTTGTTCGACGGTTGTCAATTCTTCGACGGCACCGTGTTCCGGTGCGATGACCATATAGGTTGCTCCGTACAGGGTGTCGGGGCGAGTCGTGTAAACTCGAAGGGCATCTTCGGGAAGGTTTCGCGGGAATCCATTTTCAGTTCGCGTATGCTTCCACGTTTCAAATTGACTTTTATCGCCGATGAAGAAATCAACTTCCGCACCCGTGCTGCGGCCGATCCAATCACATTGAAGTTTCTTGATTCCGTCTGGCCAGTCGACTTGATCGAGGTCACTTTCCAAGCGGTCAGCGTACGCGGTAATACGAAGCATCCATTGTCGTAAGGGCATTCGTTGTACCGGATGGTTACCTACGTCGGAGAGACCATCAACGACTTCTTCGTTTGCGAGCACGGTCCCCAACGCCGGACACCAATTGACCGGAGCGTGGGATTCGAAGGCGAGCCTGAATTCGTCCTGATATTTCCGAATTGCATTCTCACCCGCCTCTTTGATTTCAGCTGGAATTGGCAATTCGCTGATTGGCCGACCTTTTTGCTGGTCTGCATCGAACCAGGTGTCAAACAGAACCAGGAATATCCACTGGGTCCATTTGAAATAGCCGACGTCCGTTGTAGATATTTGGCGATCCCAATCGTAGCTAAAGCCGAGATCCTTAAGTTGCCGCACAAATGTGTTGATGTTTTTTTCAGTGAATTCGCGAGGTGAGGCGTTGTGTTTGATGGCGTGTTCTTCGGCGGGCAATCCAAAGGCATCAAATCCCATTGGGTGCAAAACTGTTTTCCCGATCATGCGAGCATGGCGGGAAACAATGTCGGTTGCTGTATACCCCTCGGGGTGACCGACGTGCAGTCCTTCGCCGCTGGGGTATGGGAACATATCCAGCGCGTACAATTTCTCTTCGGTGACTTCCGTGGGTGTTTTGAAGGTTTTGTTTTCATCCCAAAATCTTTGCCAACGGGGTTCGATTTCGGCTGGATTGTACTTCGGCACGATGTTTCCTTTAACGCGTCGCGTTTTGGCGAATTCTGCGGAAGAGTCGCCGTGGATAAGAATCACAATTGTAAGTTAAGTATGTTAACAAAATGACAGCGTCTTCGCATGGCCTCCTGCGAAATCAAATTCTATATCATTGAGCTTGAATCGGAGCCGTGGTGCTGCGGAAAGCAAATCAATCGTCCCTTGTGAGGGGAGGATTATCCGTCGCGGTTGGTAGGCGTTGGGAGGGGATTCTGATACTATGACGGATCGTTTTTAAATCCCTTTGGAAAATTAATTACCCACCTTTTTAGAGTGAAACCGTGACTCGTCGCCAATCAAAAATTCGTCTTAATGAAGAAGAACGCGAAATGATGCGCAACGCGTGTCGCTTCAATGCTGAACTGTTGGATGTGGTTCGCCCGTTCGTTAAACCCGGGGTGAAAACAGAGGAATTAGATCGAATTGTTCACGAGTACACACTCTCTCATGGCCATGTGCCTGCCTGCTTACATTATCCGGGGGGAGATGCTGGACCCTATCCGAAGAGTTCTTGCATTAGCGTCAATGAGGTAATCTGCCATGGCATCCCCAGTGACTATGAATTGAAGCCCGGTGATATTGCGAATGTCGATCTAACGACCATCGTTGATGGTTGGCACGGCGATCAATCGGAAACGTTTTTGATTGGTGAAGATTGCGAAATCAGCGATGTTGCCAGACGAGTAACCCAATGTGCGTTCGATTGTCTCTATTTGGGAATTCAGGCGACAAGCCCGGGGTGCAGAATTTCAGTGATTGGACAAGCAATTGTGGATCACGTGAAGCAACACTACGGGTTTGGTGTTGTAGATAAATACGTTGGGCATGGTATTGGAGCACAGTTTCACCAAGCCCCTAACATCCCGCACGTTCCCAGTCCGGTCGCACACCGTGATCGCTTGCAACCGGGAATGTGTTTTACTATCGAACCGATGATTAATGCCGGAACTGCTCATTCGGTTTGCGACCGGCGCGATGGATGGACCGTGAGGACGCAGGATGGGCGACTTTCGGCTCAGTTTGAACACACCATTTTGATGACCGAGGATGGCCCGGAGATTCTGACTACGACTAAGAATGGCCCTGAACCAGGGTTTAAGTTCTAGTTCGAGGATTTTGAGTAGCTAGCAACTAAGAGCCAAATTGGAATTGCTAGGCAGCGTAGAACTGTTGAACCGTTGTCTGTTTGGCTAAATGAATTGCCTCGCGTTCCTTCCGTTGGAGTGGTTCACCTTTCGTGGCAAGCGTGATACTCGCGATTTTGCTATCACTTTATCGACTTGAGGTGAAATCCGTATTTCGCTAAATAAACGCGGTAAAAATTTGCAAATTTTCAAATCGGTGTTCGGGTTGTCTCGTCCACCTGTGGAATCAAGGACGATTCTTTTATGGTTAGCCAGTTTTTTTTGCCCGTTGGACTACGTCTCGTTTGCGTGGTTTCAGTTTTACTCGCAGCAGTTTCTGAAGATTGTTGGGGGCAAGCCTCCGATGCGCTCAAGTTTCCATATCAGGCATTCGTTTTGAAAGACGAGACGCTTATTTTGAGCGGTCCCGGCGAGTCGCATTATCCGACAGAGCGACTGGATCAAGGGGCTACGGTAGAAGTGTATCGTGAAGATCCAGGAGGATGGTTTGCGATTCGACCAGTCAAAGGTAGCTTCAGCTTAGTTCCCGAATCTGCGCTGACGATTCTCGATGAAAATTTAGGGCGTGTGCTTGAATCTGGAACACAGGCTTGGGTGGGGACCAAGCTTGGACCGGTCGAAAAGCCCCTCTGGCAAGTAAAGTTAAAAGAAAAAGAAATCGTAGAAGTGCTCGGGCTGGTGAGTTGGCCAAGCCCGGATGGGCATTCGACAACCTGGTATCAAATTGCCCCACCCGCCGGAGAATTTCGTTGGGTGAGGCGCGACGCGTTGGAGTTGCCTGCGGAAACAACTGCCCTGGTTGCTGGGAAGGCTTCGCCTAAAAACAAGAGTGGTGATGCTTTGGTTTCAGTAGCGGGTGGAAACAGTTCAGAAAGTGTCGCGGCCTTCGATGGCGATGGGGTTGAAAACATACGGCGAGTATCTGTTGAATTTGACTCAAATGGGACGCCCGCTGAAACGAACGATGTAAATCGGGGCTGGCGCCCGACTCCAATGCCTATTGGCGTTGGGGAATCCGAGGCAGATCTGAATCGAACTCGTTTGGGTGTTGGGGTTTTGAGTGACGGTACCGAGAGCCAAGTTTCCAACGGCGAAATGGACTCCAGATTTGGTTATCAAGGTAACTTGAACCTTCCGGGGGGAGGATCGAGTCGTGGGAGAGTTGCCGATCGAAACGTTAACCGTGGTGATTTTGCGAGAGAACTAGGAGTGGCGCGGCAAGGTCAATTCGCTGGCAATTCGCCAATGAGATACTCCAGAAATCTTAGCGATTTAGAATTTCAGCTCACTCAAGAACTGATCAAACAAGACCCGTCGAGCTGGAAATTAAGTGATCTCGAAAAAGCGGCGAACGCCATCTATCAGACATCGAACCGCGAACCGGAGAAACTTCAGGCCGAAAGATTTTTGACGAAATTGAAAAATTGCCGATCGATTCAAACTGGATTCACCGGAAGTGAAGTGGTATCTGCGATGGGACTTGGCTCTGCTCCCGGTCAACCGGTGGGCACAGGGGTAAAGCCAGAATTGGACTTGAGCAACATTTACGATGCCCATGGCTGGCTTTCCGAAATTGTACGCGATGACGCCAGTGGGCGAATTGAATATGTGCTGCAAGATGAAGCTGGAAATATTACGCACCACGTTGGGCCAGCCCCGGGGATGAACCTCAAACGCTACCTTCGATCTCGAATTGGAATCGTTGGGCAACGAGGGTACGCCAGCGAGTTGCGACTCGATCATGTGACCGCGACACGTGTGGTGTTGTTGGAAAAACCAAAGTCTAGTTTAGGGTTTGTGAAGTAGGTTCGTGTCGTTTGCCTAGAATCCAGCACAGACGGGGTGTTCTCTACTAATTTCCCGTTGTCTTCTTTAATTGAGCAATCAGCTCAGTTCTCTATTTTCAGAGTTGCAAGCAGTTTCGGTGATAGCATCTTTCTGACCGATTAACTTCAAGCTGCGTAAGCTACAGAACCATTGCGTTGGGTGCCACGTATTTTGATGCGATTCCGTGGGATTTTCATTGTCGTCCCAAGCCGATGGATTCCGAATATTTGACTAGGACGTTGCCTGCGGCGACGTATGGCGACTGGTCTGTTCCCGCGGATCAGTCGTACGCTTGAAACGGAAGCAGATATGATTCATCGACCCAATCACCACTCAATGATGCAGAGCCGGATTGCGTTTGCAATTTTGGGTGGAATATTGGCTATGTTCATTTCCGGGGCGGGAATTGCGGAAGCGAATGATAAGTCACCTTCTGGTTCCAGTAGTAAGAGTTTACGGAAGCAGACGGTCAATGCGATTCCGCTACAAGCACTGAATGTTCAGGCTCGTGAAAAAATCGTTGATATCTTAAAGAAGCCAAGCATTTATCGGCAACTTCCGGTAACCTCGATTAATGCGGACCCAGATTATTTTCGGTTCCTGATTCGATACCCTGAAGTCGTGGTCAACATCTGGCAATTGATGGGTATCACGAACATGACAACGGAGCGAACGGGACCGTTCACTGTGACCACGGACGACGGTGCCGGTACTGTTAGTCAACTTGAATTAGTTTATGGCACGGACAACCTTCATATTTTTTACGGCGAGGGGAGTTATGAGGGGCCAATTTTAAAGCGAAAACTAACGGGCAAGTGCGTCTTAGTTTTGAGAACGGAGAGTAAGTTCGATGAAGCCGGCAAGCCCGTCGCCACCAGCCAGTTAGATGTTTTTCTTAAAATTGAAAACGCGACCGCAGGTCTCGTAGCGAAAACAATTCAACCGGTGGTAGGTTCTACTGCCGATCACAATTTCGTGGAGTCATTGAAATTTGTTCAGCGACTCAATGAAACGACTTCTAAAAACGGCCCGGGCGTTCAGCGGATGGGAAAGAAGTTGAAAATCGAACCAGCGGTTCGGGAGGGGTTCAACGAAGTCATCGAGCTGGTTTTCCAGCGAGCAATAAACGGGGCGGATACTGCTGGACCGAGTGTGCTGCCGCGACTTGGATCTTTCTATCAACCGTCGTACCCTTCGGGTCAAAGCTATTCTGGATTTTCGCGAGGATATTACTCGAATGGGAATGCGATTCCCGCGCGTGGGAACCAGCCACCTCGATATTACAATCCAAATCCAGGCTTGAGGCCACTTCCGGCCCCCGCAATTTATGGAAAGCCTGTGCAAGCCGGGTATCAGCAAAGCCAGGAATTTGATTCAAACGTCCAGCCGGCAAGTGGTTGGTACTATCGGAAATAAATCTTTCGCTTGAGCGGCTGAGTTTTGAGCGGCTGAGTAGAGAGTGGAATTTTGACTGGATTTATCAGACGGCTGGCGTGCTGCTGCCGCGACTGATCCAGCCCAACTCCCGAACCCACGATTCGACGATATTGGCAAAGCCGGCATTGGATCGAACCTGCCGTTGCATATCACTGCACCGTTCAATGCATCGGGCAATTTGATCGAGGGTTTGGTTGACATCCTCTGGAGAGTCACCAAATGTCTCTTGGGTAAGCGTGACGAGGTAGGGGTCGACGCGATCTGGGTCAACCTGAGCTTGGGTGATTGTGAGGATCCACTGACGGTAAAAGGTGATCGCGAAATCGGCGGCCAGGATCAGCCTGTCTCGCCGTAAGGAATTTTCTTTGCCGGCACTTTCAGCGAAATCAATAATCGTCTTGGCGAATTCGTTTTGCCCGGGGTCTTTTGTCGCGAGTTGTTGAAAGAGCCGCTGACGAAATGCAAAGCAATCGGAATCGGATAACAAGACCGCTGTCGAGAGGCTTCCTCCCGAAGCATTCGCCAGATCGTTCAGTGGTATGTCCTCGTGTTCGATTATGGATTTGGAATTTAAGATTTCGAGAACTTGAGATTGGGAGAGCGGATCGAAACGCACGATCTGGCTTCTCGAAACGATAGTTGAGAGTTGCCTTTGTTCACTCGTGCCAATCAAAATCAGCAGCGACATTGGTGGTGGCTCTTCGAGTGTTTTTAACAGGCTATTCGCTCCTTCTTGATTGAGGTAGTCCGCGTCATCGATGATGGCTATTTTCCTGCCGCCTCGAAATGGTTTGAGGCCGATGGCATGGCAAAGCCCTTCCTGGCGGCGATGTTCTTTGTCACCGATAAATGCCTCAAGCGGAATGATTGATTTTTTGGCTGGACGGGAAACTAGGATCAGATCAGGGTGGGTTGCCGCGATTACTTGCTGGCAACCTGGGCATTGATTGCAGGGCATGAGCGGCGAATCATTGTTGGATTCGCAAAGCAGTGCTTGGGCCAGTTTGAGTGCAAAGGTGCGTTTGCCAATTCCCGGTGGCCCCACGAACAAATAGGTATTTGCCAGCCGGTTCTTTTCAATCGACCGCTGAAACCGTTCGAATGCCGGTTCGTGGTTGAGAATTTCATTCCAGGCCATATTGCTAATCTCGTGATGGGAAGGTCGATCGGTTACTTGGCTGCGTGCCGCTGAATAGACTGCTTCGCGAGTCTCCGGATGTCATTTTGGATTTCATCGGGAGTTCGTGTCGCGTCAATAACGTCGACTGAGTCTGGCCAACGTTGTGATTCTAAAAGAAAGCCATTGCGGACGCGCTCAAAATATTCATTGCCTCTGGATTCCATTCGGTCCAGTGTTTTGCCAAGTCGCGACATTGCGATGCTGACAGGAACATCGAGAATGAAAGTTGCGTCGGGAAGAGTGTTTTCCGTCGCGATTCGATTCGTCGTCCAGATCTCGTCAGGATCAAGGTCCCCGGCGTGGCCTTGGTAGACCACTGTCGAGAAAATGTAGCGGTCGAGCACAACGGTCTGTCCGCGCGACAATGCTGGTTTGATCACTTGTTGGATCAGTTGAGTGCGTGCTGTTGTGAAGAGCATCATCTCGGCTCGCATCGAGATGGGGGTTTGGTGTTTGCCGAGCAGAATGGATCGAATTTGTTCACCTAATTCAGTACTGCCAGGGTCGCTGCACGTTACGACATCGTGTCCTTGTTCGCCGAGCCACTGAACAAACATTTCAAGTTGAGTCGATTTGCCAGCGCCATCAACGCCGTCGAGTACGAAAAACATAGTTAAAGCATTTCTGGGAAATAGGTTGCACTGTTGTCGAGTTTTAAACTTGCTTGTTCAAGGTTAGCAACGTCCGAGGTGCCTGCCATGCTCAAGGGTCAGTCGGTTTGTGCAGGGTGACCAGTAATGACCAAGCCTCAGTCTTCATTTTGGTCTGAAAGAGGTGTCAAGTGCTAGCCGGGTAGTCAAAGTCCCGCATATTTAGGCTTCCATTACTAATCCTTGACCTCGGCAAATTGCTTAATACGATTGCCGCAGTTCTTGGATACGGGAATCTTGGGACGAGGGTCTTGGCTTTAAGAAGTGTTCG
>JAALLA010000354.1 GCA_011087765.1 Pirellulaceae bacterium | reverse complement strand
ACGAAACTTCCCAACGATCCGAAGCGATCCTCCGAGATCTCGGAGTACGTGGCATCCCCGTGTACACCGTTCCTATCGGCCTCCCCGATCCCGACGACGTTGCGATTCGCAATATTGTTATGCAGGAAGTAGCCTTCCCGGGCGATAGTGTTCCGGTTCGCGTACAAATCCAGTCCAAAGGCTATGAGCGACGGACTGCTCGATTGTCTGTTCTTCTCAACGGCCGGAGAGTCTCCCAACGCACCGTGCGTTTTAAAGGGGGCCTTCAATTTGAAGATATCGATTTCCGTGTCGATGTTTATGAAAAAGGTGCCGCCCAAATCGCGATCGCCATCGAACCATTCGACGATGAAGTTTCTATCGCCAACAACCGCGTGGAGCGAAGTATCCGCGTCGTCAATGAAAAAATCAATGTCTTATACATCGAAGGTAATTTCCGCTGGGAATATCGCTATCTGCATGCCATCTTGAAACGTGACCCCCGTAGTAACGCAACGTTTGTTGCCTCCAACATGGGACCGGAGTTAGCCCGCAATTCCCCTGAGCATATCGAACGCTTTCCAAGTAAACGAGAAGAAGCGTTTAAATATGACCTGGTCATCTTAGGTGATGTCGACGCAGCCTTCTTCAGCGAAGACGAACTGGCGTTGCTCGAGGAACTGGTTCGCGATCGTGGCGGTTCGTTATTGATGCTTTGCGGACCAATGCATTCCCCCAATTCCTATGCAGATACGCCCGTCGAAGCAATGCTTCCGGTTCGGTTTGATCCCGATGAAAAATGGGAAGACGTTTCTGAATCTATTTTCCCCGTGCTGACCCCCGAAGGCCAAAACAGCATGGTGATGACTTTGGAGAACGAACAAGCGGATAACGATTTAACCTGGAGCCGAGTGGCACCGCTGGATCAACTCCCACCGCTGATTGGACCCAAACAAGGTGCGACCGTTTTGGCATCTCTCTCGGATGGAAATTCCAATTCTGAGAGCCGTTACCCATTGGTTGCCTGGCAGCGTTATGGAACCGGCAAATGCTTGTCAATCACGACCGATCGCCTCTGGCGGCTACGATTCAAAACGGGCGACAAATACCACTGGCGGGTCTGGTCTCAGTGCATTCAGTTCCTGACCCTTTCAAGGCTCATGGGTGAGCACAAACGCATTCGCCTTGAGACCGACCGATCGATCTATCCAGCGGGAACCCAGGGACGACTTTACGCTCACGTCCTCGACGAAGATTTCGAACCAATCGTCCAGCCTCGTTTTGAAGTCATCGTCAACAACCTGGACGGTACATCGCTACAACAACGGGTCGTTTTGCAGCCAGACCAATTACAACCGGGACTCTACGAAGGTTATTTCTCTCCTCCGGCCGCTGGGCGATATCGCGTGGAAGCCAACGAAAACGATCGCAAGCAATCCAACACGACTGAATTTCAAGTGACTGATGTCCGCCAGGAATTGATGGACACCGATGTACGGTTAGAACACCTCCAGCGGATCGCAGACCTGACCGGCGGCGAAAACATAAGCGTACGCGAACTTCCGAAACTGGAATCTCTGATTGACGCGGAAAAGGTCACGACAACGGTGCGATCAGAACGTCCACTGTGGGATAATAGCCTCGTCGCTTTCCTACTAGTTGCCTTCCTTGGATTCGAATGGATCATGAGAAGGAGATACGACTTACCATGAGTACTTCTTCTAACACCTCGCAATTCAAACAGCTTGATTCTCGCATCAAATCGGCTTGGCGACGAAACCAGATATTGCAACTCGTTTCCGGGTTGCTGAACTTCTGCCGCTGGGTCGTGCCGCTCTTTGTTTTGGCAGTGGCGATTGATTGGATGACGTTTTTACCCTCGGCAGGGCGATACGTCGTTCTGGCCGGACTGTTGGCAGTAGGAATCTATAAAGCATGGAATTTTGGGTGGCGGAACCTTCGCCGCTTTAATGCCACCCACACTGCCCTACTTCTTGAGAAACATCATGGAGGAATGGAAAGCCTCTTGGTCTCGGCAGTTCAACTTCGAGATTCAAATAGCGGCAACGGTACGTCTTCGGCGATGCGAGACAGAACGCTTCAATTAGCCGAAGAGTCAGCAACTGCGGTAAATCCAAAACAAGCCGTCCCTTTTGGCAAACTCAAATATCCCGCACTCGCTGTTTTAGGGCTGGGAATTTTGATTGCGACCTTCTCGATTCTGAATACTCCCTTTGCAACCGCTGGGATGAAGAGAATTTTGGCACCTTGGCTGGTCGCGGCCTATCCAACCTACACGCACCTTCAGTTCGAGCAGGGAGACTTAATCGTCAAAGAAGGTGAGACCGCAGAAATCAAAGTCGGCGTCTCGGGAATCGTTCCCAGCCAAGCCAAGCTGTTCTTAAGCACCGGCCAAGGGCAACCTCGTGAAATAGAACTCGACATCACCGAGGGGAATTGCCAATACACCATCGCAACCGCTTCCCGCGACTTCCGTTATCGCATCCAAGCGGGGGACGCGAGAAGCGACTGGCATGAAGTTCGCGTCATCCCTGCCCCACGAATTGAAAACGTACAGGTTGGGCTCGAATATCCAAAATATCTTCAACGCGACAGCGATTCAATCGAAGCGTTAACCTTGACCGTGCCCGAAAGCACGACCGTGCATTGGGATCTGACACTCGATCGCCCCATTCGCGATCCCGTTCTTCACCGAGACGGTGAAACACCGCTGCCGCTAGAGGTCAGTGACGATGGCCTCAAATTAGTGATCGATGAACAGGTCGAAGCTTCCCGTGGTTACAGTTTTTCTTGGGTTGAAAAAGAACATGGTTTTGATTTTGTCAGCCCTCGATATTATCTCCACGGCGCTGCCGACCAACCACCGCGGGTCGAACTCACTTCTCCAGAGTCTGATGTGAACGCGTTGCTTGGCCGGCAGCTCGACCTCGCAGTGCGGGCTCGTGATGACCACGGAATTGGTGAAATGAAAATCACCTACGGTGTCAATT
>JAALLA010000353.1 GCA_011087765.1 Pirellulaceae bacterium | reverse complement strand
GTTTTAGCAAGTCTGACTTGTCGTATTTCGAGAGACAATACCAGTCCAAATCGCATTTCTTTACCAGCAAAACAAAGCGCCCCTGTTCACCTTTAATACATCGGAATCGAGTGGCCCATCAACTCCTGAGTAGACTCCAAATCTGCCAGAAATACTCAACATGCGCAAGCAGGAGTTTGTAGAATAAATCATTGAAAACTGTTTCAAAGTTCCATGAGGTCACACTGGTAATATGAGTGTCTGGCTACGCATTCTTGCTTTACTATTCGCAATTCCGGTATCCTTGCCCATGCTTACCGGTGGACAAGAACGCAACACAGTGGCGAATCACGAACCAAGCTCTTCAAATAATCAAGAGAAGGTTTCTGGCGAAAGTGATTTTCGCGCACTGGCTGATTTCTCGTTCACCGACGGTGTCGCTGCACTGGTTAAAGCAAAGCAATCTTGGCGAGAGCAGCGCAGTTGCGTCAGTTGCCATACGAACGGCTGGGGCCTTGCCGCACAGCCAATCATCGATCCTCGCTCAGAGGAAGTGGTTGCAGGGCGTGTTTTCGCCCAGCAATATTTGACAAAATTTATCGACGGAGATGAAAAGCCCCACGGACAATACGGGAGCGTTGAAGGAATGGTTGCAACGGCTGCGTTTCTAGCCATGAGCGATGCCCGGAGTGGCAAACAAATCCATCCCGCGACCCGGAAAGGGCTTGATCATGCATGGCAATTAATGGACGAAAGTGGAGCCTGGGAAGATTGGCTGCAATGCAACTGGCCACCGTTTGAATCAGATGCCGAATTTGGCCCGACACTGATGTTGGTTGCTCTTGGCGAACTGAAAGAGATTACCGACCTCAAGTGGCAAGACAAGTCCGCTGCCCAACGGCTGAGCAACTACTTAACCAATAACCCACCTCAAAGCCTACATGCAAAAACCATGCGACTCTGGGCAGGTCAATCCTGGCCAAAACTCGTTCCCGAAATAAATAAAAACAAATGGTGCCAGGAGCTGCAAGAGGCACAAGCTCTTGATGGCGGCTGGTCAATGGCATCACTTTCCGGCCCATCTTGGAAACGGGATGGCGGGGAAGGGCAGACCACTTCAAGCGAAGCGTATCCAACCGCCTTCGTTACTTACGTTCTCCACAAAACCGGCTTGGCCACCCAAAAATCAGTTACCGACAAAGGTCGACTTTGGTTAAAAAAACACCAGCGGGAGAGCGGTGACTGGTACACGCGATCTCCAAGACGCGACCGCAAACATTACATCAGCCGCGCTGCAACCTCGTTCGCTTTAATGGCTCTCGCCGAAAAAATCACTAAGGCAAAACCTTCACCGGTGAAGTAATTTTGGGAACGCCCAAATCTGCAATTAACGTTTCCACACAATTTGGAAAATCAGGCGAGGTTA
This sequence comes from Pirellulaceae bacterium, assembly GCA_011087765.1. GTDB lineage: Bacteria > Planctomycetota > Planctomycetia > Pirellulales > Pirellulaceae > Mariniblastus. The sequence goes on along the minus strand of JAALLA010000353.1, from coordinate 1,615 downwards.
CTCGTTGGAATTCAAATGAAGATCAAAGCGAATTGGCAGTTGATCCCCATCGAAGTCAAAACTCAAAAGGAATCAAACGAGGGTATCACCTGCATTCTACCTGACAAGAATGATCCACACACGTTCTTTCTTTGCAACAAGCAAGGCATTCTAAAAACGACAGACAACGGCCGATCGTATCGAAACGTGCGGGAACGCTAACCTACCGATGCTCCCATCCCAAACCGCTCAGCAACTTTCTGCGCGGCACGGCGACATAACCTCAGTGCTCTGGAGGATCCCCCGAAGACCTGCGAGCTAATGCAGATACTCGTTTCCCATTTTGATGCAGAAAGCAGAACGACACACCTCGGCGCGGTTGCTTTTTTCGACTATCCCAGCCCCCGCAAAAGTGCGATAAATATTCTCTAGCTTTCAGGATTAAAAATTTAACGAGGTAGTCTATGTTCGCTCGCTCCATTTCGCATCGCTACGAAGATCCAATCGATATGATCTGGATTCAGGCTGCCAATGACCTTGGAATAGAAATTGTGCGTTCACCAGACGCGTTCGCAGCCTACGATGGAAAAGGCACACTCACGATCGCCGAAGCGTCTTATTTCGACGCTGATGACTGTTTAGCTCAAATGATTTTCCACGAGCTCTGTCACTGGCTGGTTGCTGGACGTCGCGGTCTGCACTTGGCAGATTGGGGCTTAAGCAATTTAGACGATCGCGACTTGACACTTGAATATGCCACCCATCGCGTCCAAGCGGCACTCTCGACTCCCTACGGACTACGCGATTTCATGGCCGTGACTACCGATTGGCGACCTTACTGGGATGCATTACCACCAGACCCACTCAAAGACGGCGATGATCCCGCGATCGCCATTGCCCAGGACGCTGCCCACTTGGCTCGACTATCACCATTTGATTCCGTGTTAACACGAGCTTTGCAAGCCACCGCGACAATCGCCGATGTTGTTCGAAACGTATCTGACGGATCTTCATTATGGAATGTTACGCACGCTCGCCATCGACTCGGCTCGTTACTAAACGACTCTGAAGGTCTTCAATGCGGGACGTGCGCCTGGGCAGTTCCAAGCGAACTGGATGCGTCGGCAACACCATCTTTTACCTGTCGCCAACACAATCTAGATGAGAACAACCTCCCCACCGTTTCTCCTACCGAGCAAGCTTGCGAGCGTTGGGAAAAGCGGTTCGCATTAAAAGACTGCGGTTCCTGTGGTGCATGCTGCCGTCAAGGATTTGACCTTTTAACAGTTGCTGCAGAAGATCCTTTCATTAACTTACATCCGGAACTTATTCAAATACGAGACAGTGGAGAATTTTGTGTACCTCGTCCAAATGGGGTTTGCATTGCACTGCATGGAGACGGTGATGACACCCATCCATATCGCTGTGGACACTACGACACACGTCCTCAGAATTGTTCAGATTTTGAGGTCGGAGGAATAGCCTGCCTACTCGCCCGTCGGCGAGTAGGACTCAGTCGCTAGAGCTAATTCAACACTGACACCTAGCCAACTACCTTCATCTGGCAGTATCATAAAATCCCAAAAATCATCCATCCTTGGTAGCGAGTGCGTCTTCTATGAAACTTCTGTCATCC
>JAALLA010000083.1 GCA_011087765.1 Pirellulaceae bacterium | reverse complement strand
CCGCCTTACTTATCACGCAGCGATTTAAAGTACTGCTGAGCGTGCTCCCGTTGGATCCGCGACATTTTTTGGTTTTCAAGCGGATCGGATTCCTTACTAATCGAAGCCTCGATCAAATCGCGGGTCTCGCTGACCGAACGACCCACCAAATTTTTTCCGTCGGCGGTGCCAGTGACGACCGTCTGCCCTTGCTGGAGCTTTCCTTTAACCTTCGATTTGAAGGTTCCCGTATCACCTTTTTCCAAGTCCCGCTGGCCGGCTCCCCTGCCATTTCCTTCGGCCCAATCCTGCCATTTCGGCGGACCGTCCTTTTGGCCTTGCCCTTTTCCCTTTCCTTCAGCAAGGCCATCCTTACAGTCATCGGCCATGTTCTCAAGATCTTCCAGGGCTTCCATCTCGCCCATTTCCTGCTGCATTTGCTCCAATTGTTTGGCGAGGTCGTCGAGAGCTTCGCCAGCTTGCTGCATCGCCTGCTGCTGATTCTGAGGATCCCCCTGCTGGCCTTTTTGTCCCGGTTTTTGGCCTCCTGGTTTGTCTCCAGGCTTCATGCAATCGGCACAATCTGCAAGTTTTTGTGCCATTTGCTTGAGCTTTTCTTGCTGCTGATCCATCGCTTTTTTCTCATCAAGCTTCTGTTGCAACTGAGCTGCTTTATCAAGATCCCCTTCTTTCACAGCCTTTTCAATTTGCTCTTCTAGCTTCTTTTTTTCCGCCTCGTGTTGCTCCGCAGCTTTCTTTAATTCCTCCGCCATCTTTTTGAGATCTTTCGCCAACTTCTTCTTTTCGATCTCACTGAGTTCCCCCGCCTTGAGCTTCTTCACTAAATCTTTAACTGCTTTCTTGGCATCCGCCATATCCCCCTTGCTCATTGCATCAGCAAGTTCTTTAGCGGGGCCTTCACCAGCGTCTTTTAATTTATTGAGGCTTTCTTTTAACTCCTTGCTACTGCCAAGTTCTCTTTGACGTTCAGCAATTTGTTTCTTGATGTCGTTCAGTTTGATCAATGCATCTTTTTTCCCAGTCTCTTTTTCGTCGATTAATTTGTCGAACTTTTTCTCGAGCGCTTCGACCTTTCCATCGGCGTCTTTCAATCCTTTGGCAATTCGTTCTTTTCGTTTTTGCTCAATTTGCTTTTTCAATTCCTTAATTGCAATTTCAACTTGCTTTGCATCAGTTCGCTCAGGCTCCGACGCACCCGCCTTCTTTTCGGCGTTTGGAATCATCATAATTCCAAACAAAAGTAAGACAGGGATGATTGGCAGAAATGCGCGAGCGGTGGGTTGATAACGAAATTCATCTCGGACATCGATAATATCCGCCTGATCGGCTGCATCGTTTAGCAAGGCCTGCCCCACGCTTGTTTTGGCAATTCCATCTTCCAGCATTAACGCGCTTGAAAGCCGTTCCTTCAAACCAAATCGCCGATCAACTTCGATTGCTGCACTTAATTGCGAGGCGGTTTTCCGCCATGTAACAATCAAGGGAATCAGAACTCCTAAAAGAGCTCCTCCAGCAATCCAAGAATAAACCCAATTTTGATAGTCAGACTCCGATTGAAGAAAACTCAAATACCAAATTTTAGGAACCGCCAGGCCAATCGCAGCCAAGAGCAGGCACGAAAACGCCGACCAGGTAAGAACGTTGAAAAAATAGCCAATCACAATGCGACGACGTGCCTGTGCGACTTTTTTAAGGATCTTGTTCACAACCAACTCCCTGTTTCAATTTCCCAATCCACTCAATGCCTGTAGCCTGACGGTAAAATGGGACTAAAATCACCAACGTCTGCAGGCCCTGCGGTACACTTTACCCCAAAGACTGTTATCTAAGTTTCATTATATGTGCCATTTTCAGGACAAGGCTATTGGCAATCCCGCGATCCAACCGAAAAAAACAACATATATTTTCATTTTTACGTTAGTCCCTTTGTTTAACCTCGGTAAAAAAGAGGGGTAAGCAGGAACAACTCCTCGAAAAATCCGTTCGACATCGTGGATTTTTGACAGCACTTACGCTGTCGACCAGCCCAAAGGCCAGTTTCATGGTTGAGAATAAAACCATCGACAAATCGATTTCCGACCCACAAAGTGACTTGCCGTCTCCTTTGACCGCTCCCAAGGCTGATCTTGTGATTTACGACGGAACGTGCAATTTTTGCTCGTCCCAAGTGAGGAATCTCTCCCGTTTTGATGGCAAGAACCGCCTAGCGTTTGTCTCTCTGCACGATCCGTTTGTTGCCGAACAAATCACCGATCTAAGCCACCAGCAACTGATGGAACAGATCTTCTTGATTCCCAACCACGATGGTGAGTATTCCGATCGCCGCCTCGGAGGCGCTGCTGCCATTAAGTATCTGACATTACGTTTGCCAAAACTTTGGATCCTTGCTCCCCTTTTTCATGTGCCATTCACGGGATCGCTTCAGCAATGGGTATATCGTCAAATCGCAAAACGGCGCTATAAGATCGCTGGCAAGAAGGAAGATCCATGCGATGATCAAGGCACCTGCGATCTGCACTTCCGTGATTAAGTCACAATGGAACCTCACAGCGTTAACGGAAACCACACCGGCTGAATCGGGCACGACTGACTGTTGAAATCCGTTCGATCAAAGCGACATGAAGGGCAGTAACACCCATAGCAATGCTGCCAGTAAAAAACCAAGGACAGAGACGACAGTTGAGATAACTGTCCAAGTCTGAAAGGTCTGCTTTTCAGTCATCATCATATAGCGACTGACAAGCCAAAACCCACTGTCATTAACGTGCGATACAGCAGAGGCTCCCGCCGCGATCGCAACGACTATCAACGCGAGTTGCGCCTGAGAAAGCCCCTCTACCATGGCGGTCATCAGTCCCGCTGCCGTCACCATGGCTACCGTCGCTGAACCTTGCGCAACACGAACGAACAACGCGAACAAATAGGCGAGCAACAAGACTGGAATTCCCCAGCCCTGACAGGCTTCCCGCAAGGCATCGCTAACGCCACTCGCTCCCATAACTTCTTTAAAAACTCCCCCGGCTCCCGTGATCAGAATGATAATGCCCGCTGGACCCAATGCCTTGGTCGTCACTTCCATCAACTCGTTTTTATCGTAACCACGAAGGTAGCCGAAGAAAATTAATGCCATCACGGTTGCAATGAGAAGAGCAATGATCGGATGCCCGACAAAATAAAGAAACTTCATTCCCAGTGGTGCTCCGGCAACTGCCTTGGCTTCCGCTGCCGCATACTCGCTGCGATCCAGCCCCGTATCGAGATCGAAAACAAGATACTCTCTGACAAGTGTCCCAACCAAAATTAATAAAATTGGAAACCCAATCATGATCAACACAGAAAGAAAGCTCGGCAGGCTGTCCTCTCCATCGACCGGCCCTTCGTCAAAATCAACAGGTGGCGCGATGTACAGCTTCTCAGACATCCGCCTTGGAAGCCAAACCCCACATACAATTGCAGTCGGTAAACCGACGATGCTACCGAATAGAATTACCCAACCCAGCCCGACTCCCAGTTCGTAGGCAACCCACACTGGCCCGGGCGTCGGAGGGACGAACGCATGAGTCACCATTAATCCCGCTAACAGAGGCAGGCCAAACGCCAGCACAGACTTGCCGGTCTTCTTGGAAAGTGCGTACAGGATCGGTGCCAAAATCACCAAAGCAACATCCAAAAACACTGGGATAGAAATGATGAACCCAGTCAAAACCATCGCCCAGGAGGCACGCTTTTCACCAAACAGTTTCAATAACGATTTGGCCAAGCTCTGAGCACCACCGGAGTGTTCAAGCAACGATCCAAAAATTGCTCCCAGCCCAATGATTGTGGCAATAAAACCAAGACTAGACCCCATACCATTTGTTATCTCCGCACCGATTTTGGCGAGCTCTAGCTCTCCCGCACCTCCGGTCATTTCCTGAGACGACCCGACCGCGACAAACAAACTTGCCAAAATCAGCGCTAGAAATGCCTGCACCCTCAGTTTCAAAATCAACAACAACAACAACGCTACTGCAGCAACCAACAAACAAAGCAAATAGGTAAGTGAAAGCGAGTGTTCGCCACTGGCCGCACCTAATAGGCTACTTTGTTGCCCAATCAAAAAAAACAAATCGGGTTGGTTATTGAGCGATGGCATGAGGCTCTCAGCTAAGGGACGGGTTGGTTCATGAGACAACTTAACTTAAATTACAATCACTATGATAAAGATCTATCGCGACCACGACGACTATGTTCTGCAAAATTTAAATCGGATAATTCGCGTTCAGGGGTTTTCGTTGGATGCCCTCTTTCAGGCAAACAACCCCGTTGACTATCTGACACCTTTCTTTGAAGCAACTGAATCTGAGCCTCTCGAGCAAAATTCTGCCCCGGGTGAGTATCCTTGGCTGGCTCCCATTGAAAACCAGGAAATCTGGGCCGCCGGTGTAACTTACATGCGGAGCAAATCAGCTCGGATGGAGGAAAGTGAACAGTCTGGCGGAGACCATTTTTATAACTTGGTTTACGAAGCCGAACGGCCAGAGCTATTTTTCAAATCAACGGGATCTCGCGCAAGGGGGCATCTAGCTCCCGTCCGCATTCGCAAAGATTCCGCATGGAATGTCCCTGAACCCGAACTGACACTGGCCATCAATTCTGCGGGGCATATTTTTGGCTATACAATTGGCAACGACATGAGCTCCCGGTCGATCGAAGGTGAAAACCCGCTTTACCTTCCCCAGGCAAAAATTTATCGAGGTTCCTGTGCGATCGGCCCCTGCTTAACTGTGGGAAATGTCTTGTCCCCCCAAACAAAAATTTCTATTCTCATTTCACGCCTATCAGAGGTTGTATTCCAAGGTGACACATCTGTCTCTCAATTAAAACGAACCCTTCCCGAGTTATCCGCTTATCTGTTTAGAGAAAATGAATTCCCATGTGGGGCGTACTTAATGACAGGAACCGGAATCGTTCCTGATGCCGGATTTACGCTACATTCTGGCGATCGCATTCAAATTCAAATCGAGGGACTGGGGGTTTTAGAAAACGAAGTCGAATAGGTTTCCACCTCCCCATGCGATTGAAACTGTCAAAAATAATTGGATCGCCGAGCATATTTCGTTAAAATTAGAGTCGACCGCCCTTTGTCACCTCCTCTTCCCCTCCGGCAATCGCGATGAAAAATCCCCCACCTCCCCGGGCGCTATCGCCCACTCATGTCTCTCTCTTGTTGGCATTCCTTTTCATTAATCTTGCCTGCTGCGGATGTAGCAAAAAAGAGATGGATGAGATGGTCAGTAAAGCCAAAGAATCAGCAACTGAGCTTTCTGACAAATCGGGTGACCTGCTTGAAAAAGCAAAAACAGGTGCTAACGACGCCGCAGCTTCCATCAAACAGACAACTTCTGAAATCAAAAAAAAGACTGCTGAAATTAGTCAAGCTGCCGGCAACTTGGTCCAGCTCAATGGTTCTGCAGTGCTCCAACTCGACACGAAAACGACGTTCCCTGCCAGCTATGTGAATATCGTGCCTCTCGCAAACGGACAATCTATCGTTCAATTAAAAAGCTATCGCGAATCCGGTGCCGTCTCTACTTTTCCGGCTTTCCTTCTACAGGGTACCACCGAACTTGCTTCCGGGACTCTCGATGGAAAATCGGTCGCCTGTCGCTTGTTCGCCCAGCAGCAACCCAACAGTCAAGTCTGGCTCAATAAACCAGATGAGTTGATTTTGTTAAAATTTAAAATGCAAGGGAAAACTCTGACGGCTAACTTTTCACAATCTCCCGTTGTAAATCAGGATGCCCAGACATTACTCGAGGCTTCCGGTATTTTTGAGTGCGTGGTTCTCGATTAGCACTGCGGCAGTGCTTCGAATGTTACCTACTGTGTCTTTCTGGAGGGCTTCTATGAATCATCGTCTCGCCTTTTTTCACACCCCACTTTACCTCGTTTTCTGTTTGGCATCCTTAGGGTTTTGCAACGCTCAATCTTCAGGTCTTTTTGCTCAGAACTCCATGGAAATCCCAGCCCTCGGATTTACAGAAGAAGCAAAATCCCTGACCGCTGATTGCAGCGAAAGCTATGCAGCGATTCAACTTTCGATTCTTAAAATGGAGAAGTTAATTCGGGCGGGGAAAATCGACAAAATCAATATGAAGAAGCTTGGAGAGGATGCGGCGCTCGCCAACAAAATCATTCGCTACAGTAGACGCCTCGACACCCTGCGTGAACCAAATTCGGTAGATTACGCGCTCAAGGGAGAGTCCTCTTTCCAATTCATCCAAGACACAATTACCAGTGCAAAAACAACTAAGCCCGGCATGGCCTACACGGTCAAAGCGGAACAATACAAAATCAGTAGCACCGCGAAACGCATCAAGGCGATTGAAAAAATAAAACAGTGGCTTGAAAAGGGAAAGCCTGAAACTGCAGAAAAAGAATTTGAAAAGGTAATCATGGACGTGGATTCGTTCTTGATGTGGTTGAATCCAAATTCAACTAGACAGGTTCTTGAACAAATCAGTTCAACTCACCGACAAATCATTCAATCGATGACCGAGAAACGTGAGTTGGCGGCAACTGAGGATCTGTCCAATGCTCTCAAGATTGGCAACCCAGAAATCGACAAACTGATTTCTCAAATCCAAAAATCGACCGAGGACATTCAGCGCTCTGGCATTACGGAGCTAGAAGGCACCTCACTCAATGGCCCCGAAACCATGAAGGAGTTTTTATTACTTTGGCAAAAAGCCCACGTAAAATTAATTCGCTGCATGACAATTTCGAATTTGGGAAACCCGTTAACGCTGCAGATGACTCCTGCAGATTGTATCGGGACCCAACTAGCAACGGATGACTGGTCGACCGCCCTGGGGCGCCTGGACGACAAAATGGCTGAACTGCTTCCCAAACTGATTCGCGGAGATGGAGAGCGATCGCAAAACGCGCAATCGGCAAAAAAAATCTACCTCATGTACCTGACAACATTAGCTAATTTTGTCGACCCAACCTCGACTCAATTTCTCGTGGCCTGCCAAAAAGAACTTAACCTGTTCACTAACCGCAAAGATGAACTGGGAACCTCCATCCGCCGCTATCAAAATGCCACCGGCGATCTATTAATGTGGCGACAGCGGACCGCCGAAGCTGCTGCAAATAAACAAAAATCGAACACTCAATCTCGTTCGCCTGGATCTCTGCAGAAACCAACGTTTATCCCCAATCTCACCGAAGGCCTCGATCGTCTCTCACCAACGCTCGAACAGGCGATTGCTGGACGAGAATTCTTCGCCGCAAACGTCAGAACCGTCAACGGTGCAAATGGATACTCACAATTCACCGACCATGCCTGGGCCGCCATGCCAACCGCTTTCGATATCAAGGCTGAAATACTCTTACTTGAAAAAGACTTATTGGTAACCTCTCAAACTCCGCCCTTGACCCTGGCGGCTGCCCAGGCAATCGCAACCGCAAAACAAGGGAAATATTTGGCGGTGGGTGGCAGCGCATCGACCGTGAAGATTGAGGCTTTTGGAGTTAGATTTGCTAAATTACCCGACGCGATGGACGCTATCGTCCCAACCCCCCAGATCCCCTCCACTAATGGCGAACTTGGAAACATGTTGATGCGCGTTAATTTAAACCCCACATGGGTCCAACATCGATATTTCTTCAAAAAGTTTTAAACGCAAACCGTCTCCTCTCATTGGCTCAGCCCAGTCAAAATTAACAATTTTGGCCCGAGCTGCGTTGGCTGGCATGGGTCGCCGTTCGAATTCGGACGAGTTACAGCCGTCCCTCGCTGCAGATCGACTTGCCTAACCGCTATCATGGAGCAGCCCGCTATTATGAATCACAGGAAAATCCTCCTACACAGTTACTACCGGTAATCCATGCTTGAATCTGCAAACGAAAAAATTTACGACCTGCGCACCACCGCCCCTGGCCCTAAAGGTCAACTGCCATTCGCGGGCGAACAATTAAAGACCTCAGCCAGCGGCGATATTTTTGGATGGACCCAAAATGCTGGAATGGGTTGGGATCCGCAGAGCATGCGACGCCCTAATTTTTTGATTCTATCAACTCAGGGAGGGATTCGTCGAAATGACGGTTCGCCCGTCGCCCTTGGATATCATACTGGTCACTGGGAAGTCGGGTTGTTGATGGAAAAAGCGGCGCTGGCTATCGCAGAGACTGGCGGAATTCCATTTGCGGGTTTTTGCAGTGACCCTTGTGACGGCAGAACACAAGGTACCCTCGGCATGTTTGACTCTCTCGCTTATCGCAATGACGCTGCAATTATTTTTCGTCGCCTCACTCGCTCGCTACCAACTGCAAAAGGAGTCGTCGGAGTTGCGACGTGCGACAAAGGCCTTCCAGCGATGATGATGGCGCTTGCTGGACTTGGGCAAATCCCGTCTGTTCTCGTTCCCGGAGGCGTGACCCTGTTAACTCAAAACGGGGAAGACTTAGGGAAAATTCAATCGATTGGACCACGTTACGCGCACGGTGAAATTAGTCTCGCAGAAGCGGCAGAACTGGGATGCAAAGCCTGCGGCACTCCTGGAGGGGGCTGTCAATTCCTCGGAACCGCCGCTACTGCCCAGGTCGTTGGAGAGGCACTCGGCCTCTCATTACCCCACTCAGCCTTGAGTCCATCGGGGTCGGAAATTTGGCTCGACCTAGCCTATAGAAGCGGCATCACACTCGCTCAACTTCATCAAGCTAAGATCAAAACCAGTGATATTCTGACCGACGAATCGATTGAAAATGCCATGATCACCCATGCGGCATTCGGAGGCTCTACCAACTTAGTTTTGCATATTCCGGCGATCGCACATGCCGCCAATCTAAGAAGACCCGACGTATCGGACTGGCAGCGTATCAACTCATTGGTGCCTCGACTGGTCGACTCGCTACCCAACGGCCCTGTCGGATATGCCACTGTTCAGGTGTTTCTTGCAGGAGGGGTGCCCGAGGTAATGCTCCGCCTTCGCGAACTTGGCCTGCTAAACCTAGATGTTCTGACCGTTTCTGGAAAAACACTCGGCGACAATCTTGAATGGTGGGAAAACTCTCAGCGTCGGAAACAGCTTCAGGAAAAACTAGTGGAACTCGATGCGATCGATCCCAACAACGTTATTAGAGAACCCGATAAGGGATTCCCAAGCACGGTAACGTTCCCCATGGGTAACCTTGCGATGGAAGGCTCGATCGTTAAGAGTACTGCCATTGCGCCCGAGGTCGTAGACGACGATGGAGTTTACCGCCACAGCGGACCCGCACGCGTTTTTTGTAGCGAGGCCGACGCCATCGCCGCAGTCAAATCCCAAGGAAAGGACCGGATCCAGGAAGGAGACGTCATGGTCTTGATTGGAATTGGCGCTTTGGGAGCGGGAATGCCAGAAACTGCCCAAATTACATTCGCCCTCAAATATTTACCTTATGGCAAACATGTCGCCCTGCTAACGGACGGACGGTTTTCGGGAGTCTCAACCGGCCCTTGCGTGGGGCACATTAGCCCCGAGGCCCTCGCGGGAGGAAGGATCGGTAAAATTCAAGAAGGCGATCCCATCACGATCGAAATTGACACCATCAATCTTACAGGCTCGCTGGAGTTTGACGGAGAAGTCAGTCAACTGGACGCCAGAGAACTCAATCCCAACTTAACACAACACGCTAACCTACCCGACGACACCAAACTGTGGGCAGCACTTCAACACGTCAGCGGTGGTACCTGGGGAGGGTGCGTCTACGATGTCGAAGCAATCACAAAAAAATTAATCGATTGATCCGGGCCGTAACATTACCAATCTACTTGCTACACGTCTCCCAAAGATCCAGTCGTTAATTTTTCCAGCCTAAGGAGGATCGTGACCTCCACGGTGGAACGGGTGGCATCGGCAAATCCGCATTGCCCCCTTCCATGCTCCACGAATGGCACCATATTTCCGAACCGACTGAATGAAATAATTGCTACACGTCGGAGTAAATCGACAGTTCCTACCAAGTAGCGGGCTCAGACCAACTTGATACATCCGCACGCAGAAGATCATTCCGGCAGCGGGCATCTGAATTAATTTTCGGATTGAATTCTTCATCCACCTCAACTCCGCTCCAACCATCCCATCTTGAAATAAAACGGGACTGCCGCTTATCGGCTCAAAACGAGAGAGAAAGATCTCCAGTCGTGAATTAAATTCCTAACTTAAATTTAACGAACTAGAGTCCGCAAGATCAACCGTCAGGTCCCATCGTTCTAAAGCACTTTCAAGTTCTTCGCGATTCTCTGAAGAAGCCGTGGAATCGACCGCTCGATCGCAGCATAATCACATACCGCCCCTTTCTTAGGACGCACCACGAAATCAATCCCAGCAGGAAGGGTCACTTGATGGTTGCGAAACGCCTCTCGAATTCGCCGTTTCCAACGATTACGGACGACGGCATTCCCCACTTTGCGACTAACCGACAGACCCAAACGAGACACTGATAAACCATTCTTCACAGCTTTAATGACCAGCACATTGTCAGCGGCAAAAACATCGCCACCGTAGACCCGGTCAAACTCCGCTTGACGACGCAGGCGAACGGATTTTGGAAATCGATTATCAGTCATGTCGATCCCTTTCCGTTCCAAAGTTAAAACCAAGTGATTCGCAATAAAGTCAAGTGCGACCGCCAACGCCAAAAAGCAGCAACCAATAATTCGAGTCTTTCCCGACGACTTCCGTCAACAATCCAAAATTAATTCTGGCCGATACTTCAACTGAGGATGAATTCGCCTGCTACCAAGTCAGTTCGGACCGGACAGCACATTGATCCCAAGCCTCACTCAATTCGGATACTTTTTCAGCGTCCGACACTGAAATTTCATTGGGAATCGCAATCTGTAACATGGCAATCAAATCCCCCGACTTACTTGCTGCCTTCACGCCCATCCCTTTCAGCCGCAATGATTTTCCACTTGAAGTTCCCGCCGGAACTTTTAACGCGACAGTTCCATGAGGTGTCGGTAAATCAATTGTCGCCCCATTGGCAGCTTCACGTAAAGTAATGGGGATGGTGATTTGTAAATTCAATCCCTTTCGAGCGTAATTAGGATGAGGTGCAATTTTCACCGCAATCAACAAGTCGCCTGCAGGACCTCCAGCGGACTGACCTTGCCCCCTCAAGCGAATTTTTTTTCCAGACTCGATTCCAGCTGGAATTTTCACATCAATCTTGTCGACCTTGCTTTTAGTTCGTTGAAGGCTGACCTGGTGCTGACCTCCGACAACAGACGTTGCAAACGGAATAGTGATTTCTTTTTCAATGTCACTCCCACGTCTCGGCGGAGGTTGCTGTCGACCGCCCATCTGGCCTCCACCTCCACCCATCTGCCTCAGGATGTCTTCAAACCCGCCGCCTCCGCCACCACCTCCAAACATCTGGCTCAAATCAATTCCACCGGCACCGCCACCGAAGGGGTTGCCACCTCCGCCGCCACCAAAGGGATTCCCCCCGCCGGGCTGCCCAAAACTCGGCCCCATGTCATACATTTGGCGCTTCTTTTCATCGCTCAGCACATCGTAAGCTTGTTGGACTTTTTGAAATTTTTGCTTTGCCTGCTCACGATCCTTTTCTTCTTTGTCTGCATGGAGATCCGGATGAAACTTTCTAGCTAATTTGCGATAAGCCTTTTGAATATCGTCGGCACTGGCGTCCTTAGAAACGCCAAGGGTTTTGTAATAGTCTTCATCCGCCATAAGGGGGGTGTCGCTTTCGTTTTTGCACAAATTCAGGATTCAAATTTCACGTCTCACTGCGGGCTCGCATTCTACGATTTTGCGGTAGCGATGATCAACCGTTAAACGCAGCTTCTCACTCCGCTACCGCCTGTATTTCTGGAGTTTTCTCACACATTGGGGGATTTTTCCCGTTTCGGAAATGCTTCGCTACTTTTTCAAATGAGGAAACCGCCCGCGCTGCTTCCAACACGGCAAGGCAACATTGTTGTTTTTCGACATCATGAAACAAAATTCCAACAAGGCCGTTGGTATTTTGCAACATTTTGAGGGAACGTAAATCACGGGAAACGCGTCAAAAGTGCGGTTTCCGCGGGAAAAAATGGATTCTCCCAATAATCTTTGCCTTTTGGCACTAGGGCTGCATTAGGGGTTCGCAGAGAAACTAACACCTAAGGAAACATCATGATGGCCCAGGCAAAAGAACCCCAACAAGAGTTTGCTGACTCCAACGAAGACCTATTAGAGAAACCTACACGTCGCTCTGCCCCCCGACTCGGCGAGAACGCGATTGACGATCCCGTCCGAATGTACCTGATGCAAATGGGGCGGATTCCTCTTCTAACTCGAGACGAGGAAGTCTCAGCCGCAGTCCAAATTGACAAAGCAAGGTTTGTCTTTCGCAACACCATGCTTGGGACTGACTTCATGCTGCGTGGCGCAATTGACCTTCTGCAAAAGGTACACGACAAACGACTTCGTCTCGACCGGACCATCGAAGTTTCAGTCACCAACAAAGCAGAAAAGAAAAGAATCCTTTTACGCTTAGTTCCAAATCTAAAGACCTTAAAGCTACTGATGGCTGAAAATCGCAAAGATTTTCACTTTGCAGTCAACCGCACTCGCCCTCTCGCGGAACGGCATCGCGCCTGGCGGCGACTCACGCGACGCCGTAACAAATGCGTTATCCTGGTTGAAGAGTTAAATCTTCGCTACAGTCGCCTCGCACCACTGTTTGATCAGTTAGATGAAATCAATACCCGGATGCAAGGTCTCAAGCGGCAACTTGCTGAAATTGAGACGAGTGGATTCGAGGGAGCCATCAGCGTTAATGAACTTCGGGCTGAATTGCATTATCTAATGCAACAAACTTCGGAAACGCCAGCAACACTCCAACGCCGAGTCCAGAAGACTAAGAAGCTACATCATCAACAAGATGCGGCAAAGCGTATTTTATCTGCAGGAAACCTTCGCCTCGTAGTCTCCATCGCAAAAAAATATCGCAATCGCGGACTGAGTTTTCTCGATTTGATTCAAGAGGGAAACACTGGTTTGATGCGAGCGGTTGACAAATTCGAGCATATCCGAGGATATAAATTTTCAACCTACGCCACCTGGTGGATTCGCCAGGCAATCACCCGGGCAATCGCTGATCAAAGTCGCACTATTCGTGTCCCTGTGCACATGATTGATACGATGAGTAAAGTCAGAAATGTGATGCGTGAACTCGTTCAAGAACTTGGCCGGGAACCTTCCCCGGAAGAAACTGCCGAACGAGCTCAGCTTTCTCTTGATGACACACGCGTCATCATGAAAATGGCACGCACCCCACTCTCCCTCGACCAACCCGTTGGCGACCACGACGACAGTTATTTTGGTGAGTTTCTTGAAGATCACCGAGATGATGACCCACTCTACGAAACCAATCAGGCCGCATTGAAGAGTCGAATCGAAGAGGCCATGGAACATCTCAATTACCGGGAACGCGAAATCCTTCGACTTCGATACGGCCTGGCCGATGGGTACTCATACACATTGGAAGAAGTTGGGAAAATATTTTCCGTCACGCGTGAACGAGTTCGACAAATCGAATCAAAAGCGGTCCGCAAACTACAACAACCTTACCGCAATCGCTCACTTTCCAGCTTCCTTGACGGCTACGAACCGACCTTCGATGGCCCAGTCGTCGAGAGCTAACAAGTCTGGCATCGCCGGTGCAACCTGCACCGCGAACTAACTGAACCACTTCCGCGAATCTGAATTCTCAGATTCGCAAACTCCTGATGTTGTGTATGTTTCTCTGAAAGACACCCGTTGATTATTCGGCGGGTGTTTTTTTATTACCCACGGAATTCCTCAGGACAGCTTTAAGTTTCTATTTCGAACAACCAAAAGGCTTCCCCAAGCAAGATTATTATTTAACGTTAGAATCCCTCGGATCTCGCTGCTAAAATACGACCACAAATCAGTCTAAAGAAAGATTAATTGTGTGGGCTCGCAAGCGAATTGATATTGGCTTTTTGGATTTGATGCTTGCGCTATGGCGTTGTCTGAACCCTCTATCAAACGAAACGGCTGTCTCACTTCCAGCGCCGCCACCTGTGCCTCAGCAATGTTTAATAGCTCTTTCCGTGCGTAGCGGGTTCGACCTTCTTCTCTCAGAACAGGATTGGCCAGTAAATTCTGAGATCATTTTTACGGGCTTGACCATTCCTGACATGCCTCGAATTGCCCGCGAACATGGGTACCACCCGATCGGAGTCGATCTCGACATCTCCAACCTAGAACCAGCGATTGATGAGATCCAACGTCTCGTCACGCCGCGCACCAAAGCAATCGTTGTTGCACATTTACTCGGTGGCAGGCTTCCGACAAACGAAATTTCCTTAATTGCGAAAAAACATGACCTGCTCGTTTTTGAAGACTTTGCCCAGTCTTACCAAGGTCAGATCTTTTTATCGGGCGACGTGGCGATGTTTAGTTTTGGCACCATTAAAACGAACACCGCATTAGGGGGGGCCATTATGGTCATTGCAGATTCAAAATTACTTGAAAGGATGGTCAGCCGACAAAAATCATGGCCCCGCCAATCGCGGCTTCAATACGCGCGACGCGTTCTAAAATATAGTCTGGTAAAATTTATCTCGACACGGCCAGTGGCGGGGGCCATTCGTCGAGCATGCCGGTTTTTCCCCGGTCAACACGATTCGCTCGCCGCTGGAATGGCGAAAAGTTTTTCTGGAGGTGATTTTTTTAAAAAAATCCGCCATCGCCCCTCAATCCCACTCTCACATACGCTCGCCCACAAAATCTTAAATTTCCAACCTCATTGCATTAATAATCGAATTCGACGTGGAAAACTACTGACGGATACCATCAGGAAGGGAAATCCAAAAATCAAAATCCTGGGAGATGACATCGAACAAGCCAGCTATTGGATATTTGGAATTCTGGTTCAAAATCCCGGTAATTTAATTGAGTTACTTTGGCAACACGGTTTCGACGCAACTACCCAATCGAGCCTGCAAGCCATCTCGCCCCCCGATAATCAGGAGCCTGTTCTAACCGAAACTCAACTAACCGAAACTCAACCTGCCTGCGTAATATCCCTCAAACTGGCTCGTGAAAAGCAGGAGAAATTAGCAAACGTCAATTTCATACTGTCACAACTGGTTTTTTTGCCGGTGGATCTCCCCATGCCCGAATCCGAACTCATAAGGATGGGCGAATTAGTTGCACGGCATGCAATTCCAACCACCCTGGCGATGTCCAACGAACCAGGTCCTAAAGCCAAGAATTCAATACCGAGATAGAGCCAATGGACTCAGGACACACGACCGTCGAAAAGATTCAGGATTGCATCAAAATCATTTTCACCCATTTTAATAATTGAGTATTTTGAATTTCCAAGTTAGGCTTATCAATTCAATTCATGGGCGGCTACTTTTCGCCTGACTTGGACTTAGAGCAGCATGTCGAAATCGTCGGTAAAATCAGTGCCCCGCAGAAAACACAAATCCGTTACTCAAGCTGACTGGGTCAGCATGAAGGACGAGCAATTGTTGGATATGCGCATGTGTGATTTGAAACTTTCGATTGAAGATTCGTTTCTCGCAGATATGCGGAATCAGCTTTACGCTGAACTTTCGGCAAGAAACTTGCGACTCAAACCACACTGCTGGTTGAGTGATGACTGGTTTTCTCCGGACGGAATTCCGGGGATCGCTATCCCGTTCTATCTCGCTCATCCCAGACTGATTCGACTCGAGCGACGAAAAATGCTGGAAGTTGAAGGAGGCACAAAGACTTGGTGCATGCGGATCCTTCGACATGAAACCGGCCATGCATTTGACACCGCTTATCGACTCCATCGAAAAAAGAAATACAAACAAGTATTCGGCAATTACTTTTCGCCCTATCCCGAATCCTATAAACCCAAGCCTCGCAGTAAAAATTTTGTCCTGCACCTTGAGCCGTGGTACGCCCAAAGCCATCCTTCTGAAGATTTTGCAGAGACCTTTGCCGTGTGGCTCAAACGAGGGTCAGGGTGGAAACAAAAATACAAAGGTTGGCAGGCTTTAAAAAAAGTCGAGCTCGTCGATGAGATGATGAATCAAATTTCGGGGGCGGCGGCGAAGGTGAAGTCTCGCGCGAAAATAGAACCCCTTCATCGAATCAAAAAAACGTTGCGGCAACACTATGCCGAAAGACATGCTGCTTACGCGGTTGGCGAACCAAGTATTTTCGACGAAGATCTCAAAAAACTGTTTCCCCAAACCCCCGAAACTCGCCCAACTCAATCTGCCGCTGCGTTTCTCAGAAAAAATCGGCAAGATTTATGTGCCACCGTCGCGCAATGGACCGGGGAATACCGATACAATACGAACCAAGTCCTGAGAGAAATGATTGATCGCTGCCGGACTTTGAATCTACGTGTATCAGAAAACGACGAATCGCAACTACGACAAAATCTGATGATCGTGCTCACTGTCCATACGATGAACAACCTTCATGGAGTTCATCGCGTCGCTTTGTAAGTCTTTTGGATGCGATCTTTCGCTCCCTTGGGAATGGTGAATTTTGTGACCTGTCGCAGCGCCCACCGGCATGTCCCTCAATTCTCGACGCTACACCGCGACCGTATCAAACGATAAACGATAATTTTTTCTGTACGGATTTATGAAAAAACTACGAGTGCTTGTGCTAATGCACGAGGCACTGATTCCCCCGGATGACCTCATTGGCTATTCACCAGAGGAGATTCTTGAGTGGAAAACCGAATTTGACGTCGTCACAACGCTGCGGGAAATGGGGCACGAAGTCCTTCCGCTGGGCGTCTATGACGACCTTGGAGACCTGCGTCGAGCAACCGAAGACTTTCGACCCCACATTTGGTTCAATTTATTAGAGGAATTTCACGGCGTCTGCGTCTATGACCACCACGTTGTCAGTTATCTCGAACTGATGAAGCAGCAGTATACGGGCTGTAATCCACGCGGACTTCTGTTGGCTCACGACAAACCTCTGGCCAAAAAGATACTCTCTTTTCATCAAATTCGCTCTCCGGGTTTCTTCGTTGTTCCCCGCGGGAAAAAAACCAAACTCCCGGAAGCACTCGATTACCCACTGTTGGTAAAATCCGTGTCCGAAGACGCTTCCAATGGAATCTCGGACGCGTCGATAGTCTACGACCTCGACCACCTTATCGACCGTGTCAATTACATTCATTCATCCACGAACACCGACGCTCTAGTTGAGACATTTATTGAAGGGCGAGAACTGTACGTCGGTATCATCGGCAACCGGCAACTTAAGGTCTATCCGACGTGGGAGATGATTTTTGAAAATGCAAAACCTGGAGACCCCCGCATCGCGACATCAAGAGTGAAGTGGGACGTCAAGCATCAGGACAAACTCGGGATTAAGACCGAACGCGCCCAGGGGATTCCACGCAGCGTCGAAAATCGAATCAAAGATGTTTGTACACGCGCATACAAAGCACTCAGCTTAAGTGGCTATGCCAGAATTGATTTGAGGTTACGCGAGGATGGTGAGATTTTTGTAATCGAAGCCAATCCCAATCCCAACCTTTCGTTTGGAGAAGATTTCGCAGAATCAGCCGAAAGTATTGGAATTAGCTATGACCAACTCTTAAAAAAAATCATCTCACTCGGCCTCGGTTACCAAGCCGAGTGGCGACTGGTATAGGCATTCCAAGTGCCTCATCATTTCGTCGTGACCAAGCACTTATTTCTCAACCGGCTTTTGATCTTGTTTACTCTTCCCAGTCAACCAGAGGTCCAGTTGCCGACGCTGTTCTTTGGACGGACGAGCAACAAATCTCAACCGATAACTGCTGGACTCCAACTGACCAATGATCAGATTCAAGGTCATCAACTGACCTCGTCGGGATATTAAAATCTCAAGCTCATCTCCCACCTCGTATTGCGACAAGCGAGAATCAACGCTGCTAGTGATTCGGAAGCCGTTCACGGCAATCACTTCATCGTCAAGATTGATCCCCACGTCTGAGGCTGGCGAGTCTGGTTTTACCGAAGTGACTTTTACTATTCCATCTGCAGCGGAAGTGCGAAAACCGAGATAAGGCCTGCCACGCGACTTGGACGGACGGGGCTTTACCCCAACAGCACCC
This sequence comes from Pirellulaceae bacterium, assembly GCA_011087765.1. GTDB lineage: Bacteria > Planctomycetota > Planctomycetia > Pirellulales > Pirellulaceae > Mariniblastus. Next base: position 107 of record JAALLA010000083.1, on the reverse strand, counting down.
ACTAAACGATCCTTGAGATCCGTCAGGCCAGCCAACACTTTCTTACTCTCTTCTTTCTTACTCTCTTCTTTCTTACTCTCTTCTTTCTTACTCTCTTCTTTCTTACT
>JAALLA010000082.1 GCA_011087765.1 Pirellulaceae bacterium | reverse complement strand
AGTCATCGCATCTTGTCTGGGCAAATACCTCGGGTCGCATTGTTGTCGTTTTCTACGTTGGGGAGCGCCGAACACGAAGAGGTCGACAAAGTACGCCAGGCTCTGAAATTGGTGAAGCAATGCCAACCGGAATTGATCATCGACGGTGAATTGCAATTCGATTCTGCTTGGGTTCCGGACGTTGCTGCTCGGAAGGCTCCCGGTTCACCGGTTGCAGGGCAAGCAAATGTTCTCGTGTTTCCGGATTTGAATTCCGGTAACATCGCCTACAAGATTGCTGAACGGCTCGGGGGGGCACAAGCACTCGGTCCGCTGATCCAGGGAATCCAGAAACCATTCATGGATTTGTCTCGTGGTTGCCGAGTACAAGATATTGTTGATGTCACAGTGATTGCTTCAATACTAGCGGAGTGAATCGAACCCCATTGCTGCATTGATTCGAGAGTTCAAGTTGACAGTTCAAGTTGTAACTGAATTTTGTGTTCCACTCAGGCTTATGGATCCTGAGAAGTGTTTTGGTTTCGCACGAGACCAACAGAGATATTCAAACTTGTAATACACCTGTTCGGAACGGTTCATCGTCCGCATGTCGCGTAACGGTTTCGAGGGATTGAATAAGAGTCTTACGTGTTTCTGAGGGATTGATGATTCCGTCGACCCAGAGTCTACCGGCGGCATAACGAATGTCTGTGGAAGTGTCATAAGCCGACTGGACTTTATCTCTTAAGGCTTCCATTTCTTCTGCATCCGGTTCTTGGCCGGCTCGTTTCAGTGCGGCAATGTTGATGTCGAGGATGACTTTTGCCGCTTGTTTTCCGCCCATCACGGCATAACGCGCGTTAGGCCATGCGTAAATAAAACGCGGATCAAAAGCTTTACCGCACATCGCATAATTTCCCGCGCCGTAGCTTCCGCCTGTAATGATGGTGATTTTAGGAACACGGCTATTGGAGATGACGTTGACCACTTTCGCACCTGCTCGAATGATCCCTGCTTGTTCACTGTCCCTTCCAACCATAAACCCCATCACGTCTTGCAGGAAAATAATGGGAGTCCAGGTTTGATTGCAATCCATGATAAATCTTGCTTCTTTGTCAGCGCTGTCATGATAGATGACGCCTCCGTATTGCATACCTTCTTTTTCAGATTTGACGACGGTCCGCTGGTTTGCCACGATTCCTACGTGGTGCCCTCCAATTTTTGCATAGCCGCAAACAATCGTCTGTCCATATTCGGCTTTATATTCCTGAAAAGTACCGCCATCGACAAGAAATTGAATTAGGTCTCGCACGTCATAACGAGATTGCGGATCGATGGGAATTTTTTCATAGATTTTTGACGTGTCTTCGGCGGGCTCAATTGGATCGTCACAGCGAAACTCGCTGGCCGAAGGGTCTTTTGGCAGCATTTCAACTAGCGAACGTAATCTTGAAATCGCGGCATCGTCATCGGGTTCTTTAAAGTCGATGGTTCCGCTGATCGCAGCGTGCATCGCAGCGCCGCCGAGTTCTTCGGAAGAAACTTCCTGGCCAATTGCTGATTTAACGAGCGCTGGTCCAGCGAGATAGAGACCGCTTCCTTCGGTCATAACTAGCTTATCGCAGAGCACGGGCAAATATCCGCCACCCGCAACGCAATTTCCCATGATTGCGGCGAGTTGTGGAATGCCCATCGCCGAAATGACGGCGTTGTTTCGAAAGATTCGTCCAAAATCGTCTTCGTCGGGAAAAATTTCATCCTGGAGTGGTAAGAAAACACCTGCAGAATCGACCAGATAGACCAAAGGGACTCGGCACTTCATGGCAATGCGCTGGGCTCTCAGGACTTTCTTACAAGTCATTGGAAAAAACGCACCAGCCTTGATGGTAGCGTCATTGGCAATAATCATTACGGTTCGTCCAGCGACCGTGCCGAGACCACAGATTACGCCCGCAGATTTCGCGCCGCCCCACTCTGAATACATTTCCCAACCGGCCCAAAGTCCAATCTCTTGCCAACTCGAAGGGTCGTCTAAAAATTTGGATATCCGTTCTCTGGCGGTGAGCCTATCCTTTTTATGTTGACGTTCGATTGCTCGAAGGCCTCCGCCTAATTCAATGTCTGCCTGTTCGGAACCGAAGCCATCAATTAATTCTTGCCAGTTCATTGTGTTGTCGGGATTTCGGGGGAATTGTTGGTGTAATTTACTAAAAAAATTTTGTGGAGTGCAGTGATTATTGCTCCATGGAATCATCAATCGGTTTCAGCACCCAGTTGGAATCGAAGTCTTTATTAAGCCACTCTTGTGCGACTTGAGATTTCTCTTCATCCGCATTTAACTTCAATTCGTGGAGGCGCTGTTCGTTGCGCTGGTGTGCAAGCGAGAGGTAGAGTCGACCAGTATTGAATTCGCTGGTTTGTTCCGTTTCCGGAATGGTGCCGTTGACTAAAATTGCAGTCAGTCGAGAGTAGACACAGCTTGCCATGAATAGTTCAGTCGCGATATCTGCCAGTCTGGCCTGCACGAATTGCTTGTTGAGAACATCTTCCTGATGTTTTGCGAGGACAAGTTTCATCTGCCTTCCAAATTGGGCAATTTGTTTACTTAATCTTCGGCTGTAGTATCTGAGGTGTTCGTGTTTCACGGGAACTTTTGGATTGACCAGTGACTCACTCATCACAGAAGCTCGATTGATCCAGACGCTCATCAATTTGTTAGCGTTTCCTTTCGCTTCTTTTTCAGCCTTGATGCGATCCCCCTTGAGTTCGGTACCAACGTGTCGGAATCCCACGTTTGCGATAAAGCATCTCAGCACATCGTTTGCGCCTTCACCAATCAAATTCAATCTCGCATCTCGCATCATTCGTTCAAATGGCTGGTCAGTGAAAAATCCTTTGCCTCCCCAAATCTGCATGCAGTCGTTGGTGATTCTCCAAAGTTGGTCACTGGCGAACACTTTGATCATTGCAGTTTCGACCATGTAATCGTCTGCACCGCTATCGATCAAAGCGGCGGTATAGTAGGTCGCGCTTTCCATTGCATACATGTCGGCGGCGGCGTCGGCAATTTTTCCTTGAACCAATTCGAACTCTCCGAGGGTCTGGCCAAACTGTTGTCGTGTATTTGCACGGGCGACCATGCGTTCAATACAAAATTTTGCAGCACCGGTGCAGCATGCGCCAAAAGTAGTTCGGCCAAAATCGAGTACTGTCAGCGCTAATTTTAGTCCGCGGCCGACTTCCCCTAGGATATTTTCTTTGGGAACAACCATTTCATGGAAACGAATGCGACCGGTTGCGGTTCCTCGGATACCGACCTTTTCCATACGGTCCTCAACGACCTCAAATCCTGGCATATCTGGAGTAACCAAGAACGCCGTGATTTTACCTTCGGGTACGGCGGGGTCGGAGGTTCTCGCCATAACCGTGAGGACATCTGCGATGCCTCCATTGGTAATCCAGCGCTTTTCTCCATTGATTACATAACCAGTACCGTCAGGCGTCGGCTCTGCCGTTGTACGTACGTTGGCCGCGTCGGATCCGGCTAACGGTTCGGTAAGTGCAAAGGCGGCCAGTTTGTCGCCAGCGGCAAGAGGTGGCATCCATTTTGATTTTTGATCATCTGTGCCAAATAATTCCAAGGCTCTAAGCCCGATGGAGTGATGAGCATTAACAAACACAGCAGTCGAACCACAATGGCCGCCGATGACCTCCATAACGCGGCAGTAATTGAAATGCGACATCCCAGCTCCGCCGTAATTCTTATCGATTGTCAGGCCGAGGACGCCAATATTACCAAGTCCCTTGATGACGCCGTCCCGGATTTGCGCTTCCCGGTCGATTTGAGCGGGGTCAATGTACTGCTCGCAGAAATTTTTGGTTTTCGCAACCATCGAATCTCCCGCGGCCTGAGCGTTGGCAGGGAGTTCCGGGTAGGGCATCATGGATTCGGTTCGAAAGCGGCCAAAATATAAATCTTTGACGAAGCCTTCTTTTTCAGGACCCTCAAAAAAAAGCGCATTGGCCTGATCAATTTGTTTTTTTTGTGTATCTGTGAGAGACATGAATAAACTTTCATCCGAGGGAAATTAAGCCAACTCGCCTGAATAAAACGGGCTCGAAGAGAGACTTCGATTATCGGGATTAAAGTTCGAAAAGCAACGTGTTCGTTTGTGTTTCCGAAAGCGTGCTAGTTGGCGATTGTTAATTTTTACCGGTTAACCCAACCGCTGAGCATTTGATTTGTTAGGTTTGGTTGTTTTGAAACCGAAGCATTCACTGGAAATTCATTTGAATTTCTAATCTCTAATTTTGAAAATTATCGTTTTTGGCGTTTTCGAGGTGATCCAAAATCCACGTTCTGGACAGCTTGAATCGACGGAGGGCTGCTATAAACGAACGCGGGGATTTCATTTAGCAACGTTCTTTCGAAAATTGAACCGAATGAGACCAATCGTCCAATGCAACCGGTGGAATCTGTAAACCCATTGTGAGAAAGATTTCGGTTGACCAATTGGTATCCGCGTTGATTTTCCTTAATATGGCGGGGTCGTCCGTTCTTAAAGGAAAAATATTCATGTCTAGCGCTTACCTTATTTCCGGAGTTCGAACTCCGATCGGTTCCTTCCTTGGCGGATTCGCCAGTCTCTCTGCGACGGATCTTGGTGGGGTTGCTATTGAGAATGCGATCCTTAAGTCGGGGCTGTCTAATGATCGGATCGACGAAGTGATTATGGGGAATGTGATTGGCGCGGGGGTCGGTCAGGCTCCTGCCCGCCAGGCAGCACTCAAAGCGGGACTTCCGACAACGATTGCGGCAGTAACCGTCAATAAAGTTTGCGGCTCGGGGCTCAAGTCCGTGATGATTGCGAGTCAAGCGATTCGCTGTGGTGATGCGTCGGCGATCGTTGCCGGTGGAATGGAGAATATGTCGGCAGCTCCGCACTTGGCCAAAGGCTTAAGGGGCGGAGTTAAGCTCGGGGATACGACACTTGTGGATGCAATGGTCGCAGATGGTTTGACGTGTTCATTTGAATCATGCCACATGGGATTGCATGCTGAGCATATTGCCAAAAAATATGGGGTGAGTCGTTCAGATCAGGATCAATTTGCCTTGCTCAGTCAGCAGCGTGCGGGTCGCGCGATGGATGATGGGGTATTTGAAGATGAAATTGTCCCGGTGACTGTAAAAAACCGGCGTGGGGATGTCACGGTGGATATGGATGAAGGGCCGCGGCCGGAAACGAGTTTAGAAAAATTGGCTGGTCTAAGAACGGTTTTTGATCGTGAGGGAACCGTCACTGCTGGCAATGCTTCCACTCTTTCCGATGGTGCGGCGGCCGTCGTGGTCGTGGATGAGGCAACGGCGGAGTCGGTGGATTGGAAATTTAAAATTATCAGTAGTTTTACGTCGGGTACCGAACCCCAGGATCTTTTTATCGCGCCTGTCGAGGCGATCCGGGGGGCATTAGCTAAAGCTGATTTGACTCTCGAGGAAGTCGATTTGTTTGAGATCAATGAAGCATTCGCGAGTCAGATGGTCGCCTGCTTGAAGGAGCTTGCGCTCGATAATGAGCGTGTCAATATTTATGGAGGTGGGATTTCACTAGGGCATCCAATTGGTGCTAGTGGGACGCGCGTCCTTGTCACATTGATGCACGCACTCAAAAGAACCGGTAAGAAGCGAGGAGTTGCAAGTCTCTGTTTGGGAGGCGGGAATGCAGTGGCGATGGTGATTGAAGCCTGTTAACAGGATTGAGTCCGTTCCCTAAGATGCCTGCAGTCTATTTGTTTTGCTGCAGGCTGCGATCGATTAATTTTGTTTAGGAAAGATGACTATGGATTCGCTGTTTACCGACCTTGCCCACTATGTTCACGAAGGTGAAATAGCAAGTGACCTTGCCTATGAGACTGCCCGATTTTGTTTGATGGATAGCCTTGGTTGTGGTTTTTTGGCGATGGCCTATCCAGAGTGTCGGAAAATGCTCGGGCCAGTTGTGCCGGGGGCGAGTATGCCGGGAGGGTGTCGAGTTCCAGGAACTCCGCTCGAACTTGATCCCGTCAAAGCAGCTTTTGATATCGGAACTCTCATTCGCTGGCTGGATTTTAATGACACCTGGTTGGCAGCTGAATGGGGGCATCCTTCTGATAATCTCGGTGCAATTCTTGCGGTTGCCGATTATCAAAGTCGGGTTAAGGGTGAATCGTTGTCGGTTAGAGATGTGTTGACCGCGATGATTAAGGCACATGAGATTCAGGGGATTTTGGCGCTTGATAATTCCTTTAATCGAGTTGGTCTCGACCACGTTCTTTTGGTGCGTGTTGCAAGCACTGCAGTCGCCAGTCGAATGTTGGGGGCGAGTTATGATCAGACGGTGAATGCGATCTCGCATGCGTGGATTGACGGCGGTGCTTTGCGAACGTATCGGCACGCGCCCAATACCGGTTCACGGAAAAGCTGGGCGGCGGGAGATGCGACAAGTCGAGCAGTCAGACTTGCCCTAATTTCGCTGACCGGCGAAATGGGATATGCCACCGCACTTTCAGCTCCAAAGTGGGGCTTTCAAGATGTTCTTTTCGGCGGGCAGTCGATTACTTTGGCGAAGCCACTGGAATCCTATGTGATGGATAATATTCTGTTTAAGATCTCATTCCCTGCGGAGTTTCATGCTCAGACTGCCGTTGAATGCGCGATCACTTTGCATCCTGAAGTTAGCGGTCGGCTCGAAGAGGTCGAACGGGTTGAAATGGAAACTCAGGAACCAGGTGTCCGAATTATTGACAAATCCGGACCGCTAAATAATTTTGCGGATCGCGATCATTGTTTGCAGTACATGGCAGCAATTGGCTTGATTTTTGGTGAACTCAATGCTAACCATTATTCTGATGAAGTTTCCAGCGACCCACGAATTGATTCATTGCGAGAGAAAATGGTGGTTCGTGAAAATGAGTCGTTCACAAAGGACTACTACGATTTAGATAAACGAGCGATTGGGAACAGCATTCAGGTCTTTTTCAATGATGGAACATCGACTGAACGAATTGAAGTTCAGTACCCCATTGGGCATCGCAATCGGCGTGCTCAGGGAATCCCAGTTTTGCAAACGAAATTTGCGAACAGTTTGAAGGGTGTCTTTGGGGAAGAGCAACAGGCCGAAATCCTAAAAAGTTTCGAAAACATTCATCTGTTAGAGTCGATGGAAGTGAAGGATTTTTTGGATTTGTTTGTGAAGCAGGCGGATGGTTTGGAAGCTGCCCTAGCTTAAAGTTGGCGTGAGTTTCGTTGCCACCGGCGGCTCTGTTGTTGAGAGTGATCGGCTGATGACAGTCGGGAGTTTTTTACGTATAATTTGGGATTCCTGTTGCCTTTTACTATGCGATAAATTCATGACTCTATCTACGAAGTTTTCGACGACGCGTTCTGAAATTTCCGGCCATGCCGTTACTAAGCTGGCCGAACAATTTGGAACACCTTGCTATTTTTACGATGCTCAGACAATCCGCGATCGAATTGAGCAATTACGCCAATTCGATGTCATTCGTTTTGCTCAAAAGGCAAATTCGAATCTGGCTGTTTTAGATCTAATGCGAAGGAATGGCGTCGTTGTGGATGCCGTCAGTTCTGGAGAAGTATTTCGCGCAAAAAAGGCTGGTTTCGATTACACGGGTTCGCCCAGCCCAATCGTCTACACCGCTGATATTTTTGACCGTGAAGCACTGGATTTAGTTGTCGACAAAAAGCTCCACGTAAATGTTGGTTCGCCTGACATGATTGAGCAATTTGGACAGCGGGTTCCCGGTGGAGAGATTACCCTGCGAATCAATCCTGGATTTGGGCATGGGCATAGTGCAAAGACGAACACGGGTGGAGATTCATCCAAGCATGGCATTTGGCATGAAGAGCTGGCCGAGTGTCTGGACTTGGCCGCAAAACATCAAGTGACGGTTGCCGGTTTGCACATGCACATTGGTTCGGGCACTGATTTTGAGCATCTTTCACAGGTATGCGAGGCGATGAAAGCAACCGCCTTGCAAGTTGGTTCGACAATCAAGGTAATTAGTGCTGGGGGGGGATTGCCAACACCTTACCGCGATTCTGATGTCGGACTTGACGTGGATCGTTACTATCAGTTGTGGGACAAAACTCGCAAAGACCTGGAATCGGAATTTGGCCACTCAATTAGTTTGGAAATTGAACCGGGGCGGTTTTTGGTTGCTGAAAGTGGTTTTTTGTTGACTGAGATCAGGGCAGTCAAAAACATGGGAAAGAACCTGTTCTATCTTGTCGACGCCGGATTTAACAATCTTGCAAGACCTATTCTCTACGGTGCCTATCACCCAATGTCGATTGCCTTTGCGGGAAGCGGAAGCGAAGCCTCTCAGCCAGTCATCGTTGGTGGCCCGTTGTGTGAATCTGGTGATATCTTCACACAAGAAGAAGGCGGGTTTGTTTGTTCGAGAGAGTTACCCGTTGCAGCGGTTGGCGATTATCTGGTTATTGAATGTGCTGGTGCCTACGGCTACGTGATGAGTTCTAACTACAACAGTAAGCCATTTGCTGCTGAAGTGCTGTTGGACGAAGGTGCCGCTCACTTGATTCGTCGCCGTCAAACACCAGAGGATCTTGTACTTGGAGAGTCGATTCCAGCCAGTTAGTCAAAGAGAATTAAGTTAGAGGAACTTGATGATCAGACGCATTTGAGTCATCGCGATTTTACCTACGCTGAGGATCTCCGGTTTACTCAGTCTCAGTTTCGACTTGTCTAATTGCGGTTAAGAATTTCTTGCAACTTTCCATTCGTTTATTAACATCGGGCTCAATGCACTTGTGAATGGCTTTGGCAAGTTTTTGGTTCAAGTCCGGGCGATGTTCGAGGATCGGGGTGACTTTAGATGTATCGTGAGCGAGTGCTGCTTGACCGGTGGTATCAGTAGAACGCCAAGGGTGTTCAAAGGTCAAAAATCGATAGACCGTGACGCCAAATGAAAAGACGTCCAGTTTTTGGTTGGTTTCGCGGCGGCGGACGATTTCGGGCGCCATGTACTGGGGCGTGCCGGTGCGGTTTCCGGGCATTTTGTAGGGGCGTTCATTGGGAACGGTGAGTCCAAAATCAATGAGTTTGAGCCACGTAAAATCTTTGTAGCAAATGAAGTTTCTTGGGCAGACATCGCGGTGGATGAACCCGTGATCATGCACGGATTGAATGGATTCAGCCATCTCGCGAATTAGCTTCATTCGATCGGGAAACAGACTGGCGTCGCGTTTTCGGATCGAAACGTCAAGGCCGGGCCCCTCAATGTACTCCATCAGAATGTACTGTTCCCCCTTGGTTGTAATCCCGTATTCGTATGTTTCCACGATATGAGGGTGATGGATTTGGAGTGCGATCTCACCTTCGTTTGGCTTGTTCAACCCTTTAAAACGCGAGTTGAAGTAGGCAGTTTTCTCGTCGTCCAGGAATTTGATTCCGAACAGCTTGTTCGTGCCGATCTCTTGAGCGACGTGAAACTTTGACATGGTTCCAGTGAACGCATGTCGGTCGAGTCGGAATCGGGCAGAAACGTCCAGCCGTTCTTTTTTGGCCTTCCCTTTACCGCCCAGTAGTTTGTCAAAAATACCCATAAGCTGCGGTCAGAAAAGTAGTCAAGGGTTGCTGGTGTTGATGCTCAACCGTGAAAACGAGAAATCATCTCTATTTTCCACAGTAGTCAATTGTTCTTGCGATTTCGGTTTTCAATTTTGAGCGGTTTACAATTCGATCGATAAATCCGTGTTCAAGAAGAAATTCGCTGGTTTGGAATCCTTCCGGAAGCTCAATGCGAATGGTTGCCTTAATCGTGCGTGGCCCGGCAAATCCGATCAGGGCTTTGGGTTCTGCAAAGACAACATCTCCAAGTGATGCGAACGATGCGGCGACACCACCCATTGTTGGATTGGTGAGGACGGAGATGAACAGGCCGCCTTGTTGATCATAACGAGCCAGTGCGGCAGAGACTTTAGCCATTTGCATCAAGGAGAGAATTCCTTCGTGCATTCTCGCTCCGCCACCAGATCCGCTAATAATGATTAAGGGTAAATTTTGTTCGGTGGCTCTCTCGACTAGTCGGGTGAGACGTTCACCGACGACGGAACCCATGCTGCCCATGATAAACTGTGAATCGGTGACTCCAATTGCAACACGACGTGCTCGAATCATCCCACAGCCGGTAATCGCTGCGTCAGAGAGGCCAGTTTTTTTCCGCTCGGCAGCAAGACGATCCGTGTAGGCTCGCGAGTCTTTGAATTCCAATGGATCGCCGGCGAGTAAATTGCCATCCCATTCTTCAAAGGTTCCATCGTCGAGGACCTGAGCAATTCGTTGGTGAGCCGACACATACATGTGATGGTCACACGAAGGGCAGACACGTAGTCGTTTCTCTGCCTCTTTATTAAATATGGGAGATTTGCATCCGGGGCACTGGATCCAAGTACCTTCGGGAATGTTTCGTTTTTTTCGTCCAGTCACAATGGTCTTCATTTGAGACATCGTCATATCCGTTATTGCAGCGGCGTTTTTAATAGGCCGGTGTAAACCTGTTAGTTTTCCTATTGTCGCATAAATGCGGGTTTATGTTCAACAGCTTATTTCATGATTCTTTGAGGCTGTTGGAGGGATTCCCCTGAATTTTCACGGTTAATTGGCGGTTTTAGCGTTGAAATCGATTCCCGCGGAGTAACTTCTCAAAATTTCCGCGCGGCTTTTACGATAATCGAATCCCCTTTAAAACTATGGCCAACGAGAAATGGCCCAATTAGGTAAATGTTGCGAACCGACCGACTATGAAATTTCCAGAAGAAGTTTACTCCTCTAAACGCTTTCGAGAGCAAGGCGTCGCCGTTATAGAACTCATCGCAAACTGTATGGAGGATTCGCTATCAGGACAGCCAAACAAAGTCATTGAGATGACTGATCCTGCAACGGCGATGCGCGAGGTACAACAGTGGTTCGATCGATGTACGTTAGATGATTCCAAAGATGTGGCCCAACTGTTTTCTGACATTTATCATCGAGCAATACGTCTCCATCATCCTGGATATCTTGGACACCAAATTAGTCCTCCGTTGCCCGATGCTGCGTTAGCTTCTTTGTTCAGCGATTTCTTGAATAACGGCATGGGCGTATTCGAAATGGGGATTGCCGGGACTGCGATCGAGCGTTTTGTGGTTAAATCATTGGCTAAGAAAATGGGCTTTCCTGAATCGGCTGATGGGTTTTTAACCTCGGGAGGAACCCTGGGTAATTTGACGTCATTGTTGGCGGCGCGGCGCGCAAAAGCGACTGATGATATTTGGGAATCGGGAATTCAGCGAAAGACTGCTTTGTTGGTGTCGTCCCAGGCTCATTATTGTGTTGACCGGTCTGCTCGTGTCATGGGGTGGGGGGCGGAAGGTGTGGTTAAAGTGCCCGTAAAACGGGACTTTACAATGGATGTTTCACAGTTGGAATCGTCGCTTCAAGTCGCGAGAGCTAAAGGGCTCGAAGTGATCGCGGTGGTTGGCAGTGCCTGTTCAACCGCAACAGGGACATTTGACGATTTAGAGGGGATTGGAGCGTTCTGTCAAAAACACGATCTCTGGTTTCACGTTGACGGGGCGCACGGTGCTGCGAGTGTTTATTCAACACAATATTCCAGCCGGGTGAAAGGTCTGCAGATGGCGGACAGCGTGGTCATGGATTTCCACAAACTGCTGATGACACCAGCCTTGGCAACCGCAGTGATCTTTAAAGAGGCAAAGTGGGCAGCGGGGAATTTCGCCCAAAAAGCAGAGTACCTTTGGGATGATGCCAATCACGTGGATCAATGGCACGATTTGGCTAAACGAACATTTGAATGCACCAAATCAATGATTGCTTTAAAGGTGTTTACGATCCTTGCGGTCCACGGCGAACAGGTTTTTGACGATAATGTTACGACACTCTACCGGTCTGCCAGTCGGTTTGGAGAACTGCTTCAGCGGGCTGAAGACTTCGCACTGGCAACGCTCCCCCAGTCCAATATTGTGTGTTTCCGATTTGCCCCGGCAGGAGAGCCTGATCTTGACTTGTTAAATCGGAAGGTGCGCGAAGAATTGTTGTCGACGGGTGAATTCTATATCGTTCAAACCACTCTCGGGGGTTGCGTTTGGCTTCGCACCACGATCGCCAACCCTTTCACAAAAATTTCCGATTTTGAGAATTTGATGAACGAAATTCGAAGAATCGGCAGACGCAGATTGCCCAGCTGAATTAGGAATGACCGCTGGCCAGCTATTGCGGGGCAACCAAGTTTTCACAGGGACCAACGGTAACCGTCATGTTTTTATCAAGTGGGAAGGTTTCGAGGGCTTCATGGATTTGATCGAGTGTTACCGATTCGTAGATTGCGGCAATTTCTGCGACTGTCTTAAAGCTTTCTTCGCTAAGCCATTGAGCGCCAATTGAAAACATTCGGCTGTTGGTTCTTTCGCTGGCGAGAACAATATGCGAGGCAATCTTTCGTTTGGCCAGATCCAATTCTTTTTGGGTGATTCCCTCTTTACGGATGTTCTGCTGGAGTTTGGCCAACCGTTCGAGGTTCTCTTGCGCTTGTTCCGGACTGCAACAAATGAAACTCATGATTGCGCCGCTTCCCTGATAGTCATACCCACCCATTCCGGCTGACTCAGCGAGTCCCGAGTCGAGGAATTCCCAGTAAAGACGGCTGCCGCTATCGTCTCCAATAATGCTGCACAAGACAGCTGTTGCGAAGCGGATTTCCTGTGTCGAGGAAGGCCCGGCTGCCATTTGCAGGATGTATTGCTGGTGCGAATTTGGCTTATGCATCGACACAAAACCCGTCCGATAGTCGGCGGTTTGAGTTGATCGTCCGGGGGAGAATGGTGTCCATTGGCCGCAGTGTTTATCTAAATCTTCGACGAGTTGATCGAAATCGATCTTGCCAGCGCCTGCAAAGCAAATGTTGGAGGGACTGTATCTTTCTTCGAAGTAACTCATCATGCTCTCGGGAGTCAACCCAGAGACAGAGTCGACCGTTCCGAGGACCGATTGGCCAAGTGGATGCTTGCCAAAGAACTCTGACATGACTCGCTCGTAACCACCGTAAGGCGGTTGGTCATCGTACATTTTAATTTCTTCGATGATGACCTGTTTCTCTGTTTCGAAGTCGTCAATGCGAAGGGAGGGCCGCATGATATCGCTAAGTAATTCCACGACCTGTCCCTGGAATTCCGGAAGGACGGCGGCGTGATAAATGGTGCTTTCTTCACCGGTGCGGGCGTTACTGGATGAGCCCATTTCATCCAGTTCTAGATTAACCTGAGCCGCCGAACGGTTGGGCGTACCTTTAAAAACCATGTGCTCTAAGAAGTGGCTGACGCCGCTAATTTCCGAGGTCTCATCCCGTGCACCGGTTCTTACAAAAAAACCAAACGCTGAGGTGTAGGCCTGGGGATTGCATTCGGCGAGTATATTCAGGCCGTTCTTAAGCCTGTGTTGCCGATATTCCATGTGCTTCAAACTCCAGAGGTTGTGGCCCCAAAGTTACGATGTCGAAACTTTGCGGGGGATTGGCGGCGAGATATTCGTTGATTGATTCCACCGTTAATTGATTGATTTTTTCATTCACTTCATCGAGTGTCCGAACGCGACCAAGATGGAACCAATCACCGGCGATTGATCCAGCTCGGCCTCTGCATGATTCCTGTTGCATTACCATGCCACTTTTGACTTGAACCTTGAGGCGTCTTAGTTCGTCTTCTTTGATACCAAGCGCCATTTTTTGAAGTTCCTCGATAATGACGTCGAGGGTTTCCTGGGCACGCTCGTTGGTGGTTCCGCTGTAACAGAGGACCGCCCCTTTGTCTTTCAGGGTATGACAGGATGCAAATACTGTGTAGCACAGTCCACGTTTCTCACGAACTTCGGTGAATAGTCGCGAACTCATGCCTCCAGAAAGTACACCAATTGCACCACGATTGAGATAATAATCTTCATGGGAATAGGGGACGCCGGGATAGGCAATGGCGATATGAGTTTGTTCACTTTCGTGCTCAATGTGTTCAATGCCATGGGTTGAAGGTGCCGTGGAGACGATTGGGTCAGGTTTTGATTGCCAGTCTTGGAAAAGCTCACCCACATGTGCTTGAAGCAAGTCAAAGTCGAGTTTTCCGGCACAGGCGATGATCAAACCGTTGGGGCGATAGTGCTGGTCGTAGAAATTCCTGATATCACTAAGGGTGATGCTTTGTACTGTTTCAAGGGTTCCTTCACAATTTCTGCCGTCGATTGCGCCGTAAAAATTAGTTCGAAGTTTCTGTAGGGCTCGTTGGGCGAGATCATCCTTAAGTGCGGCAATTTCTTGAAAGCAAACTAACCTTCCGTCTTCCAGTTGATCTTGAGGAAAGGATGGCCGTTGGAGAACATCAGCGTAGACTCGTAATGCATCGTGGAGTTGGGCCGCTTGCATTGCGCCGCCAAAATTCGTGTTATAAAGCGACGCTGAAGAAGAGTAGTCGACTCCCAGCGATTCAAGAGCTTCGATAAATTCACGACTATTCAGTTCGCCGCAACCTCGTTGAACCATTTCACACACGAAGTTGGCAATCCCCCGTTGAGGTAATGCGTCATATTGGCAACCAGCGGGAACGGCAATTGAAAATGCCGCCGACTCCAGCCAAGGCATTGGTTGTGCAACCAATGTGATACCATTTTCGTAGGTGTGGTGAAAAATTTGTTGTTCCATAAGTCTCAACGCCGTTGGTGTATTTCTCAAAACGGTATTCTAGACTGAATTTTATCTACGCGAAGAGGGCATAGGTAGACTTGTTCCGTTTGCGTGTTCGACTGGCGGTTTCGGTCAGTTTATCCGAGCATTAAGAATTTCAATTGGATGTTTCGCTAATCGTCCTGTTCCGTCGAGAATCTGGTGACGGCAACTAGTTCCCGGAGCGGCAATGATGGACTCCATTTTTTCAGCTCTTATTTTAGGAAATAAAACGAGTTCACCAATTTTCATCGAAAGATCATAGTGATCTTGGTCGTATCCAAAAGCTCCCGCCATCCCGCAGCATCCAGAGGGTATTAAACGAACGCGATGACCGAGTGGGAGTTGCAGCATTCGAATGGTTGGTTTAAGCGAGGCGAGCGCTTTTTGGTGGCAGTGCCCGTGTAAGCGAATGGATTGCTGTTTGGGCTCAAATTGACTTGATTGGATTTTGCCGCGATCGATTTGAGTCTCTATAAATTCATCAAACATCAACACGTGATTTGCTAACTCATTTGCTGAATCCCGGAGTGATGCGTCTACGAGAGCGGGGTACTCATCCCTAAATGTGAGGATGGCTGATGGCTCGATTCCGATAAGAGGTGTGTTTGGGCCAACGAGTTTTCGAAATTGGCGAACGTTTTCATTGGCGTGTTTTTGCGCACTTCTAAGCAGGCCTTGAGAAATCGCAGAGCGACCGCTCTCGTTATGAATCGGCATTTTCACTTGAAACCCGAGTTTTTCAAGAAGCTCTACTGCCGCAATTCCAATGCCAGGTTCTAGGTAGTTTGTGAATTCATCGCAAAATAGAAAGACAGTTCCATGGACGCTCGATTCTGCGGCAGGTTCACGGTTTGTATACCAGTGTCGAAAAGTGGTTTTCGGAAGGGGGGGGATGGAGCGTTCGGGGGCGATCCCGAGCCATTTTTTTAACATCTTTCCAGTCAAACGATTACCGAATAGAAAGTTGAGTGGTCGGCTTAAGCCTCGCACGCGTTTCAAATTTTTCGAAAAATTTGCGATGCGCTGAACCTTTTTGGGTATCCCATGAGTCTCGTAGTAGGCTTGCAGGAATTCCGACTTTAGCTTGCTGATGTCGACGTTAGAGGGACACTCACGTTTGCAGCCTTTGCAGGAAAGGCATAATTCCATAACTTCCTTCAGATCGTCATTGGCCAGCGGAGCCGATGGGTCTTCAGGATTGGTAAGCGTTTCTCGCAGGATGTTAGCGCGAGCGCGTGTCGAGTCGAGTTCATTACGGGTAACCATGTAGCTGGGGCACATGGTCCCACCGGTCAATTCTGTTTTTCGACAATCACCAGAACCACTGCATAACTCAGCAGCGCGAAGGATGCCTTGTTCCGGTTCAAAATTGAAGACGGTTTTCACATCCGAATTTTTTTGATGGGGGTGGTATCTTAAGTGAGTGTCCATCGGAGGGGATTCAATGATTTTCCCCGGATTGAAGATATTGTTGGGATCCCAGAGCTGCTTTATTCGTTTCACGACATCAAAATTCTTGCTCCCAATCATGAATTCTAAGAACTCACCCCGCAGTCGACCGTCCCCATGTTCCCCGCTCAACGAGCCGCGATAAGATTTGACGAGTCGCGCAACATCCTCAGCTACATTCCGGAAAACTCGTTGATCAATTTCTGATTTTAGATTTAAAATTGGGCGAAGGTGAAGTTCGCCCGAGCCAGCATGAGCATAGTGCACGCAATCTAAGCCATATTTCTCGTTGAGAATCTTGTTTAAATCGCAAATGAAATTAGGAAGATCAGCTAGAGCTACGGCGGTATCCTCGATCACCGCCACAGGTTTGTTATCCCCTGGCATGTTGGAAATGACGCCTAAACCCGCTTTTCGCAAATCCCAGACTTGTTTTGTTTCTTCACCCAGCAACGTTGGGTACGCTGTTCCCAAACTGGATTTTGACAATTCTGCCTCGAGCTTATCAAGTTGAAGTTGGACATCCGCATCAGTTTCACCCCGCAATTCTGTAATCAGAACTGCTTGTGGCGAGCCAATAATAAAAGACAAGTTTTCAGTTTGTTGGAGATTGCGTGAAGCGCCATCAAGAATGTGGTGGTCAATTAATTCGACCGCATACGGGCTGTGTTTCACAGCAATTTGTGTTGCCTGAAGTGCTTCATTTACAGAGTGGAAATGTGCGCACTGAAGGCCAACCGCGGAAGGGGGAATTGGGATGCAACGAAGTTTGATCTCGGTCGTAAAAAAGAGTGTTCCTTCTGAGCCGGCCAGAAGATTACAGAAATTAAAAGGCTTGTTACTGGCGGGGTCCAACACGTCAGCGTCCATTAAACGGTCAATGGCATAACCAGTGTTGCGACGTTTGATTTCCGGTTTGGGGAATCGTTTAAGAATCTCAGATTTTATGTCGGGGTTGCCAAGCAGTTTGCGAACACCGCGATAGATCTTGGTTTCTAAAAGTTCAGGATCGGAGTCGCATTTTTGTTCGAATTGTTCAGCCGTTAGTTTTTTAAATAAAGCAGGGCTGCCATCAGAAAGAAAGCCACTGACTTCTAGAGTATGATCGCGGGTGCTTCCAAATCTTAGCGAGTTTGAGCCGCAGGAATTGTTACCCAACATGCCACCGATCATTGCCCGATTGGAGGTCGATGTCTCCGGCCCGAACATTAAGCCGAAGGGTTTTAGTGCGAGATTTAACTCATCCCGAATTACTCCGGGTTGAACACGCACCCATTGCTGTGACGCATTAATTTCTAAAATGCGGGTGAAGTGCTGAGAGATGTCCACAATTATTCCGTTCCCGACCACTTGTCCAGCAAGCGAAGTGCCGGCGGCGCGGGGGATGAGGGATAACTGCAGGTCGCTGGCGAGATTAATAAGCGTTTGTAAATCGTCATCCGAGCGGGGAATTGCAACGGCTAAAGGGGTTTCTCGATAGACCGATGCGTCTGTCGAATAGGCGTTTCTTATCAAACGGGAAACGTGCATTTCCCCATCCAGTCGGGAGCTGATTCGTTCAAGTTGACTTTGAAGGTCAGGTGTGTTCATAAGTGGGATGCATCAAATTGGATTGATGTGGTTTGTTTTTAAGAGTTTGTGAACGAATAAGTTGATTTGACGCAAGTTTTCGATGATACCGCATTGGATTTGTAGGAATCTATTTTGACGAATTTTAGATTGGCCTCTAAACTAATAATACCACCGAGTCGCTCTAGGCTTCCTGAATTTGTAGCAACTAAAGTTTTGAATCGCCAATGACCAAGATAAATATTTTTCCGCCAACCGTCTTGGTGTTTGCTTTCCTGATTTGTCACACGGCTTGTCTCAAGGCACAGGAGTCCACGCAGGGTGACGCAGTCGCATTCACGTCGGAGCAACTCGAATTTTTCGAGAACAAAGTTCGTCCATTACTGATTGACAAGTGTTACAGTTGCCATGGACCCGAGTCCAAGCCACTCGAAGGTGGTTTGAACTTGTCGTCGCGCAAGGGACTGTTGTCTG
>JAALLA010000352.1 GCA_011087765.1 Pirellulaceae bacterium | reverse complement strand
TGCACGCCGTCGCGACGACGCAGGCAATCTATCTGCTCAAAAAATACGGAAAAAAACGTGGGCCAAACACCAGCGTTCGATCGAAACCCTTAATCCTCGGCATGACCGGTGTCTTTTTGTCGATCAAACATTACATCGACATTATCCTTTGGGCGGTTGCTTATTGGATTTTTGCCGGGGCTGAACATTTCACCAATTTCGAAGATGCCGTCTATTTCTCATCAGTGACGTACACCACGCTGGGATACGGCGATGTAACCCTCTCTGATAATTGGCGACTATTGTGTGGAATCCAAGCCATGAACGGCGTCTTACTTTTTGGTTGGAGTACCGCCATTCTTTTTTATCTTGTTCAGCGTTTTTGGAGCGAGGAACGCAAAAGAGCCGAATTAGGCGAGCCATAGTCAATTAAACTCAGTCAAAGACATGCAACGAACACAAAACATTTGCTTAATTTTGCTGGCGACAATCGCTGTCAGTTTCAGCCTCTTTTATTTGAAATCGGTTTTACTACCATTCGTGATCGCTTTGTTTGTGGTGATCGGATGCCGCCCGATCCTAGAATTCGTTGAGAAACAATTAAAACTACCGCGCTCAATCGCATTCGGTCTATCTTTCTTAATTGGCAACTTGTTGCTAATCGGATTCGCGCTCTTGTTGTGGTTCTCAATTACGGATTTGCAAAACAAATCCAGTGTCTACGAAAAGCGGATGAATATCATTGCCACCTGGGTAGTCGAAAAACTCCCAAGCGATCCCCCAACCTCAGAGCCTAACGAATCCGATAACAACACTCCCAATCAAGATATTTCTGCTACCCCTCCTGCCTTCACGGGTAACAGCGACCTGCCTAAAAACCCCAAAGCAGCCGTCCAAGAGATATTCCAGTCCATCTCGAATTTCATTCAAGAACAGCTCGTGCGACTGGCTAGTTCACTAGCGAATTTGCTTTCCTACGGGATCTTGATTCTGATTTTTGTTTTCTTCTTGTTGATGGGGAATACGGGGCAAATCCCGGGTCCAGATGTAATAAATGAAAATCAGCCTCGCCTTCTGGGAGAAATTGAAGAGCAGATCCGTAAATACCTTTTCATGAAAACGGTTATCTCGATGTTCACTGGACTTGCCTTCGGTCTGGTTCTCTGGATTTTTGGTGTCCCCCTAGCGACCGTCTTTGGGTTTTTAGCCTTTCTACTTAACTTCATACCCAATATCGGCCCGCTAATCGGCTGTGCGCTGCCCGTCCCATTTTTAATTCTCAACTCAAATATATCCCCGACTGCTGGGATCATTTGCTTCGTTTTGATCGGCACGATTCAATTCGTCAGCGGCAATGTGATCGAAACTCGAATCATGGGAAAGTCGTTTGATGTCAGCCCCATCACGTTATTACTCGCTCTAATGTTCTTTGGACTGATTTGGGGCATCATTGGCATGTTTCTGGCCACTCCGATCGTATCGATCCTCAAGATTGTTCTACATCAACGTGAATCAACCCGGCCGATCGCCGACTTACTTGCCGGCCGCCTCGATGTCTTCAATTCTATGGAAGATTAATAGCCAACTTGGAACTCTAAAACCTCCATTGAATTGTTCACAAACGACTTGCCTCTAAACATCAGCCTGCGCTGAAACTGCCTCGCGGCGTTTTACCCCGACGGGGGAAAATGCCCCACCCGCGGCAAGCTGCCCTCGCCTCGCCTCTTAAAAAAATCAAACGAGCGCGAATAAAAAAGAAGCTCAAAGTAGTTCTTTTTACTCAAAAAACTGCACTTGCTAACGATTTCTTCGGCCAATAACCAACACCAGCAATCAACTGGCACACCGATTGCTATTCGCTGAATCATGATTCGATCGATTCCAAAACAATTGATCATACAAGCACGCTTCACTTTTGCTCACCAAGCCAACTCATATTTGAAATAGAACCTGCACTGAAAGAAAACTCATGTCAACTCATTCCAACCCAGCTTATCGAGATCCCGTCACCAATAAATCGGATGTTCCTTTGCATCGACGAATCACCGAACTCTCTGAGGAAATTCAGAAAAGCAGTGTTCCCTTTCAGGCCCTCATCAGTGAAGTAGGACAAGTCATCGTTGGCCAGGAGAAACTCATCCAACGGATGTTAGTAGGACTCTTAGGGAATGGACATCTCTTGATCGAAGGTGTGCCTGGACTTGCCAAAACAACCGCTGTGGCCTGCCTCGCCAAGGCGATCGCGACGGACTTTCAACGAATCCAATTCACTCCGGATCTTCTGCCAGCCGACGTGGTGGGAACCCTGGTGTATCGGCCACAGCAACAGGAATTCGTTGTTCAGAAAGGTCCAATATTTTCCAATTTAATTTTGGCTGACGAAATCAACCGAGCACCAGCCAAAGTCCAAAGTGCTTTATTGGAAGCCATGCAGGAGAGACAAGTCACGATTGGATCTGAAACATACCCATTGGACGATCCGTTCTTGGTAATGGCAACTCAGAACCCTGTCGAACAGGAAGGAACCTATCCACTTCCTGAAGCGCAAATGGATCGATTCATGCTAAAAGTTGTCGTGGGCTACCCGAACCGCGAACAAGAGCAGTTAATTCTCCAGCGCATGTCAAAAACAAAACAGAATCATGACATACGTGCGGTAATGAAGCCCGGCAATATTCTTTATGCTCGTAAATTAATTGACGAAATTTATATCGACAACAAAGTTCAGGACTACATTGTCGATCTGGTAATGGCCACCCGGGAACCCGAAAAATACCACGTGCCGGTGGATGGCCTCATTCAGTACGGCGTATCGCCCCGTGCGACCATCAGTTTAACTCTGGCTGCCAAAGCAAATGCATTTCTCCAAGGACGCGGTTACGTCATCCCCCAAGACGTGAAAGACCTTGCACTCGATGTACTGCGACATCGGCTTATCATCACCTACGAAGCAGAGGCGGAAGACAAAACTTCAGGCGACATCGTATCAACCATTCTTGCTCACGTCCCTGTGCCTTAAACACGTTAAAGCTCCGAATCAGGCATTG
>JAALLA010000081.1 GCA_011087765.1 Pirellulaceae bacterium | reverse complement strand
AAGTGCGTGGTGATGGCGATAATCACATGCGAGGCATGAGTTGTTTGCTGACCGGCAACGAACTATTCCCGGGGAACATTCAGGGAGGGAGTGATAAACCTGCTGGCTGGGCAAAAGGGATTTCCATTGATCAAGAGATTAAAAGTTTTTTGCAGGCCGACGAAGCGACCAGTACGCGGTTTGGAACGCTTGAATTTGGTGTTCGGGTACCCCACAAAGCCGATCCTTGGACAAGAATGGTTTATGCCGGACCAAATCAGCCCGTTGCTCCAATCACCGATCCTTATCGGATGTATGAAAAGATGTACGGAAACGTCAAGGATCGAGAAAATTTACTGAGTGTCCTGGATATGGTGCGAGAGGACGTTCAGTCGTCTGGTGCTCAGGTATCTGAGCGAGATCGGCATTTACTGGAGGCCCATGGGAAATACATTGGGCAGATGGAACGGGAATTGGTGAATCGAGGCGAGCCTTCGTATATCTCCGCTCCGGTTGAGTTGCCGAAAAACATCGGCGACTCTGATGACAATATGCCGACGTTGTCTAAGATGCAAATTGATTTGTTAGTGAATGGTTTTGAGAATGATCTCAATCGAATTTCAACGCTGCAGTACACCCAGTCAGTTGGGCAGTCAAGAATGAAATGGCTCGACGTTAGCGAAGGACATCATACGCTTTCTCATGACCCGGACGGTAAAAAAGTGACTCAGGACAAGTTGCGGCGAATTAATACTTGGTACTGCGAACAGCTTGCCTATCTTTGTAAAAAATTGGAGGCAACGAAGGAACCTGGAACCAATGAGTCAATGCTCGATAATACGCTGGTTGTTTGGACCAATGAGTTAGGGCATGGGAATTCACATACGCTCAACAATCTACCGATGGTACTTGTCGGCGGCGGTTTTGGATTTGAAATGGGACGGTTTACGAAGGTGAAGGACGTTACGACAAGCCGGTTGTGGCTTGCGATCGCCCAGGCAATGGGGCATCGGATCGACAGTTTCGGACTGGCTGAACTATGCAAGGAAGGTCCGGTCAAACTTTAATTGGATCAACGCGTTTAGTCGTTGCTGTTTCTAAAGCCAAAGTCAAATTAATCCGGTGGATAGCTGGACTAGTCGGTGCTCGTTGGGGTTTTCGCATCTGTTTCAGAGATCCACGTTTCGAGTCTTTTCTTTAACTCCCTTGTTTTATTCGGCATCGATTCAGTGAGATCGTGTGATTCACTTAGGTCGTCCTTGAGGTTGTAAAGTTCGACTGAGTTGTCGTCGTAAAACTGGATCAGTTTGAAATCTCCAGATCGTATCGCACTTCCCGGTCGGTTCTTTTTGTGGAACGCGTAGTTGGGGTAGTGAAAATAGATTGCGTCGCGATTGAGTGGAGATTTTCCGGTAAGCAAATCGATCAGCGAATCACCGTCAGGGTGGTTCGATGGATCGGCCTCGATGCCGATGGCGTCGAGAATGGTTGCATGAAAGTCCATGCTAATGATCGGGGTTTCGCTGACCGTATGCGGTTTGACCTTTCCTGGCCATTTGACAATTGCGGGGACACGAATGCCACCTTCATAGAGATATCCTTTCTCACCTCTGAGGGGTTTGACGTTGGCAGCGAACGGGCCGTTGTCCGATGTGAAAATGACCAGTGTATTCTTGGTTAAGTTTAGCTTGTCCAGACTTGTGAGTAGCTTGCCGATGGAAAGATCCATCCCCTCGATCATGGCTGCATAGGTCGGGTTTTCGATTCCCGGGCCTCTTCGTTTTTCGTATTTTTGGATGAGTGGTTCGGGAGCCTGGAATGGATAGTGGACGGAGTAATTCCACCAGCAAAGAAAAAATGGATGGTCTTGATTCTCCTCAATAAAATTAATGCACTCTTGGCTGCATCGATCTGGAAGGTAGTTCAACTGATCGTTTGGTGGAATGTTTGGGATTCGGTATGGTTCAAAATAACTGGGCGGGCCTCCAAAAGAGCAGCCCCCAATGTTAAGATCAAATCCCTGATGTTCTGCTCGTAGCTCCGGCTCTGTTGGACCGTTCGATTTTTTATTTTGATGGGAAAGATGCCACTTACCGACAAACCCTGTGGCGTAGCCGTTGGCCTTTAGCTGTTCGGCAAGCGTGACTCGATCAAGAGGTAGATTGCGCTGCCAGGGTGCAGTCCTGATTTTCGTTCCCGGCTTTTGGTAGCCCGGCGGGTGCCCCGGAGCATGGTTGGTGATATTGAGTCTCGCGGGAGACTCTCCAGTCATCATCGCTGCGCGGGTGGGGGTGCAAACGGGGGAAGCTGAGTAGGCATTGGTAAATAGCATCCCTTGTTTAGCCAGGCGATCTAAATTGGGGGTCTCGAGATTTTTATTCCCGTAACAATGGAGATCTTTCCAGCCTAAATCGTCTGCCATGATGAGCACGATGTTAGGTTGGGTGTCCTGCGAATCGATCGGCTGTTGAGCGTTAAGGTTCGCAACATCAAGTAACCAGAGCCACGCAATTGCAAATAGAAGGCTTGCAACGCCGTGTTGAAATCGACTCAAGGCTTGGCCATTGAAAATGTGTTTTTTGGGCATTGTAGCGAGATTCCTGTCGTTCTCTCTTGGGGGTTTTATTCAATTGTTGGGTTCTTACGGCAAACTTCTGAGATGAGAGCATTGTATGGCAAGACAACGATCTTCCCTGTTAAAACTAAGAAGTTCGCTGAGTGTCTGATAAGTGCGTTTCGACGAGTTGATTCGCAGGTCACCATGGTTCACGGTACAATTGTAGTTTGTCGGGAGAGGCTTTGAAACCAAAGCTAATTCGGTCGGGGAAGACGCATCGTCGATGTGTGCATCGTCGATGTGTTTTACCGGGTGGTGCGTTCACCTAGCTGTAGCGATTGACTGCTTAAGGAATTAAAAATGCGAAAGCCACTTAAACGGCGGAGTTTTTTAAAAGGAGCTGGAGTTGCGCTCGCATTGCCGATGCTCGAAGCGATGACCTCGAACCGTTCCAAGCCGTATACTGGGCAGCGGTCAGTGAAACGGTTCGTTTGCTTGTCAAATAATTATGGGATGTATCGCAAGGGCTTTTTTCCGGCCACCGATCAAGTTGGCGCAGACTATGAGATGCCAGAAACATTGCATTCGCTTGAACGGCATCGGAAGCAACTAACAGTTTTTTCAAATCTGGACCATGGGAATACGGGGGGACACGCTGGTGTTCCCGTTTTGTTGAGCGGAGTGCGACCGTCTTTGGCTCACGGATATCCAGAGGGTAATCTTAGTTTGGACCAGAGGCTTGCTGAGTTTTATGGCACGACGACTCGGTTTCCCTCAATGACGATTGGTTGTAACGAACAGAACTTAATCAGCTTTACCCGGGCTGGTGTTCAGGTGCCCACAATTGATATGCGGGCTGCTTATCGCCAAATGTTTCTTGACGAACCTACAGCAATCAAAGCGACCGCTTTGGAAAGATTGAAGCGTCAGAATAGTATTTTAGATGTAGTCATGGGGCAGGCGAAGTCACTGCAACAGCAGTTGGGAAAGCAAGACCGCCGCAAGCTGGATGAATATTTTGGTTCGGTTCGATCTCTCGAAAGGAAAATTGTCCAACAAGAGCCGTGGATAGACCGACCGAAACCAAAAACTGATGTTTTGGAGCCTCAATTGAAAGGCGGCACTCCGGATCGCTTGAAAGCAACAATTGAGATGATAGTTTTAGCGCTCCAAACGGACTCCACTCGCGTCGTAACTTGCGTTAGTGGTTTCGCCAACGGTGATTTTGGTTTGAGCGGCGGTTATCATAATTTCTCTCATCATGGCGAAAGGCCAGAACCTGTCGCAGCTCTTAAAAAGATCGAGGGTTATCAGATTGAGATGATGGCTTACCTGATGGACCGATTGAATCAACAAACGGACGTGATCAATGGCGGAACGCTGTTAGATCACACGACGATTTTGTTTGGTTGCGGAATGGCGACGGGGACGCATCAGACCAAAAACCTCCCCTTGCTGTTGGCTGGCGGTGGCTATGATCATGGAGAGCACAAAGTATATTCGGAGATCGCTGGAAGAATGCCTGCGGCAAATTTACTGTTATCAATTTTGCAAAACCATGGGGTCGAAGTCGACCGTTTCGGAACAAGTAGTGGCACGCTAACTGGACTTGGCTGGAGTTAGAGCTTGTGAGACATGTCATTGTTTTCATTGCCATCGTTATCTCCTGGAGTATTTCCTCCGATGCGTCAGCGGATAAATTGCAGGAATTCTTGAATCAGAATTGCCTTGCATGTCACGGTGCGGAACGTCAGGAAAATGACCAAAGATTCGATGATCTTGGGAACGATTTTTCAAAAATAGAGACGCTCGTGGTATGGCAGGGCATTCTCGATCAGTTGAATCTTGGTGAAATGCCACCGGTTGATAGTCCGCAACCAACTCGGGAAGCGGCTTCGCAATTTATCGAGCAGCTCACTTTACAGCTTAAGTCAGCTTATGCCGCCCGCCGCAACACGGAAGGGCAGACAGTTTTGCGACGGCTAAACCGTCATGAATTGCGAAATACCTTTCGTGACTTACTATATCTTGATGGTTTGATGTACCGTCCCGGAATTGCCAACACAAGGCTATACGATAACAACGGGAACGGTCGAGTTGAGCACACGGCTGACGATCCAGTGCGATTTTTTCCAGCGGATGAAGGCGAGGATGGTTCCGCCAACGTCGGCGATGATTTAGTGATGTCAGACTTTTTATTGAACTTGATTTATGGTGCTGCGAACGAATCGATCACAGCGGCAACGCAGTTGGGGATAAAACCCAACGTTGAAACGAAGCGGTTCATCGCTCCACTTTACAAGCGAGGCGCCGGGGAACTTGAGCGGATTGCCCGTGAGAAGAACTTTGATTTTGACTCTCTGTTTCGAGCTGAATCATTAAAGATCGACGGATTGAATCGGGTGGGAGTTTCTGCCCGTTATCGAATCGTAGTGCAAATTTCTGCGGAGAATCAGCAGCACCCGTGGGGGGAGTTAATTCCGACCCAGCAAGATTTGCCTTTTCGAGTTAGCCTCGAGCTTGCAAAAGGCCGCAATCAGATTCCAGTCGCCAGCTGGGAAATTCCTGCCGATGGCCGCATTCACGAGTTCTCTTGCGAGTCCTGGATCGATGGTGACTGGACTCCTCAGTTGACATGGCAAAATGGTCCTAGTTCCCGGGAGTTGCAAACGGAGCGGTTGGTCAAACGGTATTTGCCGAATCAGTATATCGAACCGCTAAAACAATCACAGTTTTCAGACAAAGTTCAATTCGACGAGGAACGTCGCAAACGAAGCAGGTCGATGGATGAGGCACTGCTGGCGAATTTCCAAGGGCCCTGGGTAAAGATTCATAGTGTGGCGTTGGAACCGTTGATCAGTTCTTGGCCTCCTCAAAGCCATCAAATGCTTTATGGGAATGCAACAGGTGACCAAGATGAGATTCGTGCGCTGCTTTTCCGGTTTGCTCAGCGGGCTTTTCGGCGTCCAGTAACCAATGAGGAAATGGAGCCTTATGTTAGATTAGTTTTGAAGGCGCTTAAGGAAAATCGGGTTGGTGCGGTTGAGAACCTGAGGTATCGAGTGTATCACGGGCGCTGGAGCAAATTGCCGGATTTCGAGACTTTGGAACCGGTTTCGGAAGGAGTGTTTTCAAGTGGGCTCGTCGATCTCAATGCGTCTAAAACCAAGGATTATTTTGGACTCGTTTGTGAAGGAAAAATAAAGGTTCCCAGGAATGGCGAATACTCTTTCGAGATGGCATCGGATGATGGTGCTCGGATTCTAATTAACGATGAAATTGTGGTTGAGCATGATGGATTACATGGGGCAACTCCTAAAAAAGGCCGCGTCCGATTAGAGCCGGGCGATCACGATCTTCGCGTTGAGTATTTTGCCTTTGGTTCTCCTAATCGTTTTCGAGCAAGTTGGTCAGGGCCGGGTGTTTCAGCAACGCCGTTGTCGTTCGATAGTCAGAAAACACAAGGTAGCAGAGGTTCTTTGCCGCAAGTTAACGGGGTCGTGGGGGCGTTACAGGATGGCTATCTTGCGATTTTATGTTCACCTCAGTTCATTTACCGCAGCGAGGATTCGGGGCCACTGGATTCGTATGAAATTGCCTCTCGGTTAAGTTACTTTTTGTGGTCTTCAATGCCGGATGCAGCCCTTTTTGAGTTGGCAAGCGCAGGCAGGCTCGGTGACCCACAGGTATTAACACAACAAGTTGAACGCATGCTAGATGATGAAAAGGCAAAATCATTTGTGCGGAATTTTTCATCCATGTGGTTGCGGTTGGATAAGCTTGGGAAGATGCCTCCTTCGGAGCAGTTCTACCGGAACTTGAATGTTGAGCAATTGATGATCGAGCAGGTCTCACGGTATTTTTCAGACACGGTAGTGAATAACGCTCCGATCAGTCAGTTGATCGATTCGAGATATACGTACATGAACGAGGTCCTTGCGAAGTGGATTTACCGCCGAGAGGATATTCGGGGAAGTGAGCTGCGAAAAACGGAGGTTAGCGATTCTCATTTTGGCGGGATTTTCGTACTGCCGGGAGTAATGACTGCGACTGCCAATGGAGTAGATACTTCGCCGGTTGTTCGTGGGGTGTGGGTGCTGGAGAATGTCCTTGGTTCGCCTCCCTCCCCTCCCCCGCCCGATGTGGAACCGCTTCCGACAGATACTCGAGAAGCGGTGAACATTCGTGAACAGTTGCTTCTACACCGTAAGCACGAGGCCTGTAATGGCTGTCATCGGAAAATTGATCCAATGGGATTTGCGTTCGAAAATTTTGACCAGGTTGGACGTTGGCGGGATAAGTATCCAAGATCAAAAGAATTAATTGATGCCTCGGCGACGATGGCGAACGGGGAATTAGTAAAGGATATCGTAGAGTTTAAGCAAATGCTGTTATCGCGGGAGGAGGATGTGACCCGCTGTCTCACCGAAAAATTGTTGAGCTATGCCAGTGGTAGATTGATGGAGCCAGGAGACCGGGGAGAGGTAGATCGAATTGTCAGCGATCTTGAAAAAGCGAAGGGTGGCATGCGTGATTTGATAAAAATCGTTGTGCAGAGTGAGATTTTTTTAAATAAGTAATCAAGCGTGGACGGGGTGCGCTTGTACGGCCGCAATTATTTAATAGCGGCAACCACGGCGTCCCCCATCTCTGAGGTGCCGATGGGGTCCTCCCCTTCGCGGGCGATGTCGGCAGTTCTTAGCCCGCTCGCCAGCACGCTCTTAACCGCATTCTCGATCCGTTGTGCATCGATACTGTTTTCAAAAGTCGTTCTCAGCATCATGGCTACCGATAAAATTGTTGCCAGTGGATTGGCTAAGTTTTGCCCTGCGATGTCAGGAGCGGAGCCATGAACTGGTTCGTACATGCCTTTATTGTTAGCGTCTAAAGAGGCCGAGGGAAGCATGCCAATTGAGCCGGTCAGCATTGAGGCGGCATCGGAAAGAATGTCTCCAAAGAGATTCGTAGTTACGATGACATCGAACTGTTTGGGGGCACGCACCAGCTGCATACAAGCGTTATCGATGTACATGTGAGAGAGTTCGACATCCGGGTAACTGTTGCTTACGTCCGTTACAATCTCTCTCCAAAGTTCAGAGACCTCCATCACGTTTGCTTTGTCAACGCTGCAAACACGTTTGTCCCGTTGCAGGGCAACTTGAAAGGCAGAGTGGGCAATCCGGCGAATTTCCGGCTCACGGTAAACCATTGTATTGTATCCAATTCGGATTCCCTCCTCATCAGTTGCCATTGCTCGTGGTTCGCCAAAGTAGATACCTCCGGTCAATTCACGAACGATCATAATGTCTAAACCAGAAACGACTTCGGGTTTTAGTGTCGAAGCTGCTGCTAATTCTGGGAAAAGCAAAGCAGGACGAAGATTCGAAAATAATTCGAGTTCACTTCTCAGGGACAATAGTGCTCGCTCGGGGCGGTGCTCCCTCGCAATTTTTTCCCATTGGGGGCCGCCGACGGCACCTAGTAACACTGCATCCGCTTGGCGGGCCAGTTCAAGGGTCTCCGGTGGCAACGGATGTCCGTGTAAGTCGTAGGCGGTTCCACCAACAGGTGCAGTCGTGCATTCCAATCCGGCTGCGAACTCTGCGTTCAACTTCTCAATGACGCGAATGGCCTGGTGGGTGACTTCGTGACCAATTCCGTCTCCGGGAAGAACTGCAACGGTACCTGATTTCTTCATCTTAATCTGATCCTGAAAATGGAATTGCCGTTAGGAGGACGATTCGTCCCGAGTTCTATTTTAAGAAAAATGGCATTAGTTCCCAGCCATTAAGCATTTCTAATTCGCTTGCTTCCGCGTTAGATTCGTTATATTTATCAAATTGATCGGCTGAAATCCCGACTCCGCAAATGGTGAAAGGAACGTTGCCATGCGTGTGGGTTTTTGTGCTGAGGTAGGTTGGGTGGTCAGGTGTTACCAAAATCCTGAATTCTTCCCCACTCGCTTGGAGGTGTGCGAGCACGGGGGCCACTATGTGTTTGTCAATTTCTTCCAGGGACGTGATTTTTTTATTGAGGTCACCTTCGTGCGAAGATTCATCGGGAGCTTCAACGTGGACGCAAACCAGATCATATTTATCTAATGCCTCAATCGCAAATTTCCCTTTGGCTGCATAGTCGGTATCGGTATAACCAGTCGCTCCAGGAACCTCGATTCGATCCCAGCCGATCAGTGCTGCCAGACCACGGAGTAGATCGACAGCCGTGATCATTGCCCCGTTGATTCCATGAAGTTGACTGAACGCCGTCAAGTTCGGCCGTTGTCCCAGTCCCCATAACCAAATATTGGTGGCGGTGAGTTGGTCTTTGCTTTGGCGGGTGTTATTAACTTCGTGAGCAGAAAACCAGTCGGTGCTCTGGTTCATTAAATCACAAAGAAGATTACTGCCCGGCCCTCGCGGGAAATCTTCAGCCACCGATTTGTCGGAAAGGTCATGTGGAGGTGTCGCCCTGGTTTCATTAGAAAAGGGTGCTGGAGAATCCGGTGTGCCTCGATACATTAGCAAGTTTCGATAACTCACGCCGGGAATAAATTCCAGCTGGGAGTTGGTGCAATTTTCTTGAGCAGTTTTCAGAAGTTCTTTCGCATCTTGTGATGAAATATGACCAGCAGTAAAGCTCGTCATTGTTTGGTCGGTGACGGTGACGAGATTGCAGCGAACGCACCAGTCGTTTTCACCCAGTTCGATACCTTGAGCCGCCGCTTCGAGCGGCGCTCGCCCTGTGTAATTTTTGATTGGGTCGTAACCGAGCAAGCTCATGTTAGCGACGCTGCTACCGGCGGGCAGGTGGGCGGGCGTATGATTCGCAGACCCTACAATGCCGTTTTGGGCAATCTGATCCATCGCTGGGGTTGCTGCCGCTTCGAGTGGAGTTTTTCCATCGAGTTCCGATTGAGATTCGTCCGCGCATCCATCAGGGATAATGATGACGTATTTCATAATTAATTTTGTAGTCTTTGTGTGAGAGTAAAGCGATGAAGAATGAACTTCACAGCGATCACTTAATTAAATCGAGTTAAGATGCTCAACTTAGAATTCTAAAACGTTCCGGAGATTCGGCAACGGTAGGCATGTCGGCAATTTGTTTCATTGCGGCACGGGCAGCGGACTCTTTGGCGGCATGCGTCATAATGACGATCGGTACGGTTTGCTGATGTTCGTTTTGGGTTTCGTGCTGGTAGACCGAAGCGATGGAGATACCATGCTGGCCTAAGCGGCCCGTGATTTGCCCCATTACACCGGGTTGGTCAACAACATCGAACCGCATGTAGTACCGGCCTTCAAGATCGCCCGGTTCAGCAAAATCGACTCGCTGATGGCCGTCTGCCCATAATTCAAGGGTTTTAAAGG
This sequence comes from Pirellulaceae bacterium, assembly GCA_011087765.1. Lineage (GTDB taxonomy): Bacteria > Planctomycetota > Planctomycetia > Pirellulales > Pirellulaceae > Mariniblastus. Next base: position 8,395 of record JAALLA010000081.1, on the reverse strand, counting down.
TAATCGCTGTGCGGCCTACCGCGGTGTCAATCATGTCAGCCACGACCGCAGAAGCAGTTGGCATTTGTCCGGCACCTTGCCCATGAAAAAATACAGGACCAACCGCATCTCCGACGACACTGACCGCGTTGAAGTTGGCTTGAACTTCGGCCAGCGGTTTTCCTGTTTTCACAAGCATTGGTGAGACCATCAACTGAATACCTGTTCCAGCTAATTTGGCAAAGGCGATTAGTTTAATTCGATAGCCAAGATGTTTGGAGAATTTCAAATCACGCTCATCGATAGAGTCAATTCCCCGGCGAGGAATATCCGACCAGTGAACGCGGGCTCCAAAGCAGAGGTGCGCCAGAATTGCAAGTTTTTGTGCAGCATCGGTGCCGTCGACATCCATTGCGGGATCCGCTTCAGCCAATCCCAGTTTTTGAGCTAGGGTTAACGCGGATTGATAGTCACCACCTTCGCTGTCCATCTTGGAAAGAATAAAGTTACTCGTTCCATTGAGAATTGCATGAAGTGATTCGATTTGGTTAGCAGACAGGCACTGGCTTACGTTGGTGATAATTGGAATCCCACCTGCTGCGGATGCTTCAAACGCAACGGAGCGTCCCAGTTGCCGGGCGCGATCAAAAATTTCCGGCCCGTGTTCGGCCAATAATGCTTTATTAGCCGTAACGACGTCTTTGCCACTTTCGAGTAGTTTCAAGATAATGGATCGAGCAGGTTCAATGCCACCAACAAGCTGAGCGACAACTTTGACTGAATCGTCATTGATCACCTTGTTGAGGTCATTGGTGATAATGCCGGCTGGAAGATCAACGTCTCGCGGTTTGTGAATGTCTTTGACAACCACGTGGGTAAGCCACAGGGTACGGCCCGCATGACGTGCCGTCCGATCTCCGTGGTCAAGTAGCAATTGAGCTACGCCCTGCCCGACTGTCCCCAGTCCGACGATCGCTACGCCAGTTTTATTCATTTTTAAGCAGTTTGTTTGGCTTCCAAGATTAATAGATTGAGTCCCAATGTAGGGCGAGTCTACGTTTTTCTCAAGCGACATTGCTCGACTTCAACGGCATGATTGTCGGATTTTGAGTGGTATCGATTGTTTGCCGACGCTGGATTGGTTTTTTATTGAGGTAGGGAGTTAGGCAAACTTTTCGGGCGTGGCTGAATTGCCAAGCCAGTTGGCAATTTGAAATTTGTGTTTTTTTTGATGGAAAGCAGGAAAAACCATTTCGAATCCGTTATCCTGAGTCTCGGGCATGATCAAAGCCGTTCGGTAAGGTGATAGCATGAAGATTCAAACGATGTCACAAATTATTACGGATCCTTCCGATTGGGACGGCTCGTTATTTGGGACTTCGTTAGAGTTAGTGCAACTGACGGGGACGGAGTTTCGCAGCTCTCAAACCGTGATTGAGTTGAATGGAATCAAATTACTGAGTTTGTTTGTTAATCAGTCGATTGTAGTTCGATCACGGCTGCCGGCTCGCCGGTATGTAGCTACCTTGTTCGATACAGCTCATGGGGGGCATTTTGCCGGCGAGCGCATTGACGCCCGTCGCGTATTTGTCATGCCTCCCACTTTTGATTTTGATAGCTGCATTAATGACGGTGCTTTTTCCTCAAGTTCCATCTTTGTTCCTCCGGAGCAACTCGAGCCTTATTACCTAACTCTGTTTGGTGATGCTCTGGTGCAAACTTCAGCGCTCAGCAGTGCCATGATCGATCTAGATTCGAGCTATTGGGTTGCGAGTTGGCCAGAATTTATTAGCCAATTTAATCGTGATGATTTAGGGGCTGAGCAGAGATTGAAAATTCAAGAGGCTTTACGTGATCGCGCTTTGATGTTGGTTGCCTATTCGATCCGCCGTTCAATGACGGGCGAAAATCCTGAAATTGAAATCGCGGAAAAACCAACGGGTCTTGCGAAATCGAGGGCGCTGGTCCGAGTGGCCGAGGACTACTCCAAAGAGCGGCCCGAGGAGCACTTGAGGATGGTTGACTTATGTGAGGCCACCCAGGTCAGTGAGCGAACGCTGCAGTATGCCTTCAAAAGGTGTCTTGGTATTTCGCCAATGAACTATTTGAAACGGCATCGTCTTCATCAAGTTCGGTACAAGTTAAAGCAATGTCGGTCTGAGGAAACGACAGTCACTTCAGTGGCTTGTCAATTTGGATTCTTTCACTTCGGAGATTTTTCGCAATCGTACAAGACTCAATTCGGTGAACTGCCTTCGGAGACGTTGCGTCAGGTCGGTTGAGTTGAAATCCTCGCAGATTTTTTAAGCGAGTGATTAATTTACTTTAAACTATTTACTTTTAACTCTTTGATCCACGTTCGAATTAAAGCAAGCCCTTCATCGTGAACCAGTGACTTGCCAAATTCTGGCATGATCTCTCCCGAGGTTGTAGTTTGCATTCGATATTCAAGAATGGATTCGTCCGGTTTCCCGGGAACAATTCCGTACAACCTGCCTCCGGTACCCTTGCCTGCAGCGACAGGAGTTTTAAACACTCCTAGGTGATAGGGTTTTGTCTCTTCGATATTGAGGTGAAGCCCAGAGTTTCTTGCCGGCCCAATTGGGTTGTGGCAGTGGGCGCAATTGACTTCGAGATAGGCTCGAGCACGATGAGCAACTGAACCAGTTGATTCGTCATTCCAGACGGCGAGCTTTGGGATTTCGGACAACTCGGGAAGGTCGTCAATCCTTCCGGTGTTTTTCCAATGCACCAGTTGGTTTTTCGGGCTGCCATGAATCGCAAGGTCACGATTTAGATTTCCCGCTTTGGGACCCAGGGGATGCATTTTCGTATCCGTATGGCAGCGTTTGCAGTCATTTAGGTTGGGCACCAAATGTGAGTTGGAGCGGGGTTTGCCGTCGCTATGAACCCAGGAGACATCGACGGTTGCTCCGATAATCGCTAGTTCGGCATCAGTTTGTTCGGAATTCCAAAGGTAAGGAATGCCCACCCATCCGTCTGGCCGATGCTCCATTATTCTGGTTTCAACTAGCTGTCGGGGAGATGAGGCATCGGTGAGGTCGGCGTCGTAATAAAATGTCTTGGCAATGATGGTCCCAACGGGAAAGTCGAGAGGTCCACTCGGTTTGTAGTTGATACGAGTCCCGGGTGGCAATTTGATAAGTCTCTGTTTTTGGGAGTAGTCACTGAATAGAGGCGTGTTTAAGTCGTATTCGAAAACCTGACTGGCGGGCTTAAGCTCTTCCATTGGCATTTGGAAGATCTCGTAGTCTGATAACTTGGGATGGTATTTGCCGAGCCGGCTTTTTGAAAGTTGGCCCGAGTCATCCGGTTTTGTATCGCTGGAAGCCGGCGTCGCCTGAGATTCAGTTCGCTCGCAACCTAATAGCAAGCCTAGCAGGACTAATGCGATCGGAATCCAATAGATTTCCGAGGTTTGCTTGGTTCGTTGTAGGTCTAGAGTAAGCACGCCACTATTATCAGTCGGATCCGGTTGAATTCAAGGCCAAGCTGACGAAGTCACTATTTAACGCCATCAATCGTGACCGTTTTGACCGGGGGTAACGGATTTGTGAATCCTGTGATGTCGGTAGTCATGTTGGGTTGCCCGCCCGCAAACAGAGTCCCGAGATCAAGATTGACAAAGGTTGCCTCGCCATTTTCGATAATGGAAACACCAAGGTCGTCTGGTAACTTTCCATCTACCAGCTTCGTTTGATTAAGAATACCGTCATAAACGATGTCCGGTAGGTTCTGGCCAGTTGCGTCGGTGAACATTTTAAACTGGTCTCCTTGTGGGTCTGAACCGCCGTTTTTGAAGGTATTATTTTTGATGGAGATTGCTTCGGGGTATGGATCGTATTGCGCGTCATCGAATTGCCGCTGCGTAGTCAGGAAGCTTACGATTAAGCAACCCGCTCCGGCGTTTCCATCAAAGGTGTTTCCGAATGCTTCGACGCGGTCGTTCGCCATAATCATTAAACCTGTTCCCGACGGTACCGTGGCGACCATTGCTCCTTCTTTGGCGAAGTTCTCATGGTTGTTAGCCGTGATTGTATTATTGAAAACGCGACAGTCGGCGCCGTTTTTTATTGTCAATCCGGGCAGCGAAAAGACGAGAATACCTCCCGTATTATTTTTGCTGACGTTGTCGTAGACATCGGCACCAATGCAATTTTCAATTTCAATTCCGGCGACATTTTTTTCCGTAATGCAATTGCGAACAATGATCTGTTTTGATTGCCCAACGTAGATCCCTGCGTCAGAAGCACATTCAGCAACACAGTCCTCTATGAGGACGTTGTTCGAAAGTACCGGATATAAACCGTAGGCACCGTTTTCTGAGGAAGGCCCGTTGGTCCACCAGGTGCGAATGCGTCGCATCGTAAGTCCATTACAATCTTGAAGTTTTATAGCGTCGCCTGGTGTGTCTTCGATTGTCAAATCTTCGATGGTAAACTGGTCGGCTTTTACTTTGATTCCTTCGCCGCCCTTGCCATCTTGGAATTTGGAGAAGTTAAGAATTGTTTGCTCCATTCCTTTTCCGCGAATGGTCACATTGGCAACGTCGATCAAGGAGAGTGGGCTGTCAAACTCAAATTTACCCTCAGCGAATTCAATGATGTCGCCCGGCTCGGCAAGCAGAAATGCTTCTTGGGCTTTTTTCTGCGCCTCCGCGCCCGGAGTGATCACAATTGTCGCTGTGTTAGGAGTTTCTGTCGTCACATTTTTTACTGGTTCTGTCGTTGAAGATTCTGTCGTCGAAGGTAACGGAGATTTTTCACAACCGCTGACAATCAGAGTGATGACTAAGGTGATCGCAATTGATAAATTTTTCATTTTCTTTTTCCTGGACATATGTTTGCACCGGCTGTTGGGTGCCGTACTTGATTTTTTACTGGATCTGTCAGCCACGCAGGGCGTGATAGAAAAGTAAAGGCAAACGTGTGATTGTTGGTTTTTCGTAAAGCTTTAATAAGGACCAGCCAACCTGAGTGGCTGTTTTGTGAGAATGAAACCAGACCGGTTTGGGGTGGCTGCAGAGTGGACCGCGAAGCACTGTTTTCTCAAAGTTTTTCAAACAAAAAGTATTGTGGACGTGTCCAATTCCGCTTTGAGGTGATTCTAGACTAGAACTGGGATGACCTCCCCACGGTGGCGTCATTAGTCCGTAGACCACCCCTGCCCACTGATTAACGCAGACCGATCCGTAACGCAATTTGGCAATTGCCTTTTCTAAGGCCAATGCTTCCCGGTTTTCAAATGATTTGGGTGCGGTGATCGTTGCACACAAGGTTCCAAAGAGTTGGTCGTTTACGAATTCGACCGCGGAGTCTAAAAACTCACCAGGAGTACTGCCCTCTAGCGTTGTTTCAGCACACACGCAGACAAATGACTCTTCTTGAAAAAGGTGAGCCGCAGACTCTGGAGTCGTATTTTGAATTAATGTCCAGGGAAGTTCGGAAGATGAGTTCGAAATTTCGCAGCCGGCATTAGCGCGTTCAAATCGCTCCCGGGCTCCTGGGTAATAGGCATGTCGCGGAGGGATGTTTTTTAATAGCGTTTCAATTCGGTCGAGAAAATCAGAACGTTGCGGCCAATCGCTACAAGTCACGATCATTTTTGTAGCGACACAATTGAACGATGCATTGTTGACAATAGATGCAGCGATATGTTCGGCTTGGGATTGGAGTTGGCGATTTGAGTAATTCCCCGGTACGACAATCCACGGGGTGACGTTTCCAAGTTCGCTCGTAATTGGTTTGTTAACAAGTGGGTTGTTATTGGCAATGCGATCGGCTCGTTCGTCGGCGTTCGCTCCCCAGATAATGGCATCGTGCGTATGATGGGAACCGGTGACATGAAGCGTGTCGATTTTAGGGTGACTGACAATCGCTTTTCCAATTTCGTTCCCGCCGCGTAAAATTTGAAGTAATTGTTTTTCAATTAACGGTGCGAAGATCGAAGTAAAAGTCGAGTAAAGGTAGTCATTGACGGGGTTGAGTTTTAATAAAACGACTTCTCCGTCGTGAAAGATCTTGTAGAGCATATCGGTTGCCGGAATGGCACTGACATTCCCTGCTCCCAGAACAGTTGCGATTTTTCCGTTGCCGATGTTATTTTGGTCAGAAGGGAGTTCGGCAAAAATATCTTGATCATCATGGTCGACGTTTAACCAAACTTCAGCAGACAGACCACGGAAAATTAAAGGGTCAAATAGACGTTTGACCGGCAGGATTGGGACACAAGTGCGTCCGATCAGGTTGCCGCGGGGTGAACTGGGAAGTTGGGGTTTGCCTGACTTTTCGACATTGCGAAATAAGCCGGAAAGCAATTGCAAGTATCGAAGTAAGGAGGCTGGTCCAGCGAGAATTTCTTCAGAAGCTACGGAGTGCGCCGGGGAAATTTGTTTTGCGGCGCAAGTGACCTCCACCCATTGCTGAGCGAAATCCGGTATGTTTGCCGCACAGGATTGGATCAGCTGTCGCCGCTGTTGCAACGGCATTGACTGAAGGTTCTGTGCACCTTTTTCAAGTTTTGAAAGTGCGAAATCCAAATCCGCTTGAATTTCTGAAGGAACCGTCGCGTTCAATCGATCGTCCTATGATATTAAAAGCAGTTCACAATCTTGAAAACCGAAGGGAGGTTGCCTTGTTAGCGAAGGTCGTCCTAACCGGGCTTTCAAATCAAAAATTACCGTGTCGATCGTTGATTTTTTAATTAAGTCAACGATCGACGACGGTGTATTTAAAAGCTTAGTTTTGATATGTCACTTGGCGAATGAGGCCAAGTTGCAAGATTAATCAAGTTCAAAAACTTCCCGCCCCTGAATGGTGGAGATAGCCCGGTAGACGTCGATGGACGGGTTGGCAAGAAACTGAACCGATCCGTCACCCATAGCGAAGTTTGAGCCGCCGGGGTGATTGCTTCGGAAGTTACTTGTTGCATCGCCGTCATTAACCGTGCCGCCAGCAGTTCCTGCAAACCCACTGTCATCAATGATGGATTGAGTTACAGGATTCTTATTTAGGTAATCCGCTGTGGAAGCGAAAATACTGGTTCGCGGTGAGAGGCCTTGGGACTGATAAAAGGTACTGCCGGGCTGAGGTACTAGCCAATGTTGCTTGGCCCAAACCTCGTTGCCTTGCGCGTCAGTCGCTGGTGGCCCTTCACTTCCCTGAGCAGTGCTGATTTTCCAAGCTTTACCGGTGGCTCCTTCACCAATCCCCATGGTGTTGCTAGATCCGTCGGTGATGTCGCTAAACTTAACTTTCATTCCAAGATCAAACATGCCTTTACCTGGGAGCGTGTATGGCTGGTTGCACCATTTGTAGCTTGAACCACGTGAAAGTACGTAGGTGGTGACGCCGTAAGTGTCGCCAATTGGAAGTCCGTATCCTTGGGCAAAAGCTCCAAATTCAGGATCTACGATGACGTCCTCTCCGACATTCGACTGACAGAAAAATGAATTTACAGGTGTACTCGCGACCACTGCTTGCTGCTGTTCCCAGGGCAAGTCAAAGTTAATCAAATTCTGTGAGTTCTCTTGCTCGATAAAAGGTAGAGTCAAAGAGAAAGCGCTCATAAACAGATTGGATTCAGGAAGCGAATTCCCCAACTGAGCCTCTGCACCCATGGGAAAGTGTTTGAAAGCACTTTCATAGTTATGCATGGAGAGCATAACATTTTTGAGGTTGTTAGCACATGAAATGCGTCGGGCAGCTTCTCGGACTTGTTGAACCGCAGGGAGCAGCATGCCAATTAATATTCCGATAATCGCAATTACAACTAGCAGTTCGACAAGGGTAAAACCTCTTTTGTTTTTTTTCATTTTGCTTCTCCTTTTTTAAGATCGAGCATCGTGCTGCCAGGCAAGGTCAGTTGGCAACGAGGAATGGAAGTAAAAATAATGAAGGAATCGTCACATTTTAAACAAAGCCTTTGGCACGAATCTAATCTAATTCGACCGACAGGCTATCGAAATTCCGCAAGGAAGATACTTAAAGTAACGATGTCGGCTTTTATGGTGGCATTGCGCCCCCTTGATGGCGATTGGGGACGTTTAGGGGCGGTCTATTTTTCTTGAACTGAATGGGCTCTTTTTTTGGGAAAATGTGAATAGTCGCGTGCTTCTTTTCCGCTGTCGAGCTCCGATTTTTCGATTTAGCCGGTGCGTTAAGCGGAGGTGGCGAGGCGGGGCGCAACCTTGCTAAAATCGCGTTAAATCCGCAAGAAACGGGGGTAGAACAAGTATGAAATCAGCGTTGGCAATCCGTTTCAAGTTTTCGTCGGTAGCTTATCCCGACGTTGAATTAAGCCGCCGTCATTAACCGCTGAGTAGAGAGTTCCAAGAGTGGTTGCATTTGGGGCGGTGTTCAAGGGAGTTAAGAAAATACGGTTTGTTTTTTCAGGC
>JAALLA010000351.1 GCA_011087765.1 Pirellulaceae bacterium | reverse complement strand
AATCCCGACTTAAAACGGAAACGGAATGGACAAAGTTTCCAAAAATATCACTGGATGATCTTGAGTCTCTTCGTGAGATCATCTGGAATAAATACCAGAGAAGTCGCGTACCTCATGGTCACGTTCTAGAAATCGACAAATTGATTGCAGATACAAAAAACAGATAACTGGATGTACTTACTACACATTTATTTTGAGTGCCGGCATCGCGTTAACTGTCCGACTTGGATTGATTCTCCCTGAGCTCTATTTTGCCTGCCTAGCCAGACCACGTTCGTCCCCAAAAGTTGAGTGTCGAATTTGTCTTGGCAGACTCTAATCCGAGTCAAAAGCATAGGTAAAACTCGACGCTCCCCAAGTGGCAACATCCAGTTTCAGTCGATAATTCACTGCCACAAATACAAGACGAACTCCCAATTGGCTATCCGTTCTTTTTTTTTTGAAACCCCACCGTTTTAAGCCAATGTTCTTTAGGGGCTGACGAATAGTCGCTGTGAACTGACTTTTTAAAGCAGCTTGCAAATGGCGGAAATCCCAAGCTACGATTGGTAACGCATTAACAATCTCAAGTCCCCTACTATTCGATTGCTACCAACATGCATGAAAACGCAACTTTGATTGCAAATGAAATCACTAACCGACCCGTTCTCGATGGAATCGCGCTCCAAACCAAGCCATTACCTTTATACACGACCGATCCTAACCAAAATGGCTCCATTTTTACGTTTGCAATACTGCTCACTTGCTTCAACCTAAAAAAACTATTTACCAAAAAGAACAACTCGGCCGAAATTCTGCTCGGACACTCCGGCTCAATTTTTTGCGCGAGAACAGAGACTGACCTAGTCTTCATCGCATGCAATGAACACGATACGACACGCGACCTTACAGATGAGCTGATCCGATTCCCATTGTCTGATCTGGTTTCCTGCGACTTTGATAATTATCCGCGCTCAAGTGAAGTGAGGTTTCAATTCAAATCAGGTCAGCAATTCTCGCTCCACTTCGTGGGTCAACAAAGTGACGTCGTAAAATTCATCGCTACCTTGACCGATTAGTTTTGCGGACCTCACCTTCAAAAGAATCACCGCATTGTTTGAAATTGGACGAATAAAAATTGCCTTGCCTGGATGACAGCGGGCGACGCGAACTAATAGCATGGCATTTATTCCGATGCCTGGAGACAACCGGAGTGCATCGCATTTGATTTTCCACTTCTATCCAGTGCGAGGGCGATCCAAATTAACAACCAATCATTCGATATCGCCACTCCCGCTGTCATTCTTATCTAATCCAACGACAAAGTTCTATACACCTATTCTGGCTAGGTAACAGTCGCCAACCTAACGCTAATTGTGTGATCGGGAGACCGAGACACGATACTTCGCTGTAGAGTAAAAGGCCAAGATCAAAGTGGCGAGCGTTTCTCCGAGTACGATTCGTGGATTCGCATTACTGTGATACACCTAATGGTCAACCCTCGGAGCAGTTGTGACACAAGATGAAATCTCGGCACAACCACCCGACGCCAGCGAAACTGAACTCGCAATCCTTACTTGCTATATAATTAATCGATGATTCCGGCTTATCGATCGTTGCTTTTATTAGTGATCTGAAGGGTGCATTTAAATATGGCCAAAAAAATTGACCGTCAGCGTATACCTCGATTCGTGGGATCATGTTGTTTCCTCGGGCTGACACTAATCGGAATCGTGTTTATCTCCAACGATCAACAGGTCTCACCGTTTTTTGGATCACTGGCCTTACTTGCTTACTCGTTGCTTAGTTCAATTTTGATTGTGGGGATAACATCTCGCCTCTATCGCCATCACAAACTTAAAAAACTGAAATTTGATTTAGCAAGTTTGATTTTACTTACCGTCTTACTGGCTTTGCCATTCGGTCTCTCGAACACACTCTGGGAACATTTCATATTGGATTACTCCGCAGAAATGAAAGACAATAAAACGATAGTACTTCTATTCTTGACCGCCGCCGCAGCCTTCCTTTTTCTACCCATTTTCTTTGTAACTGAAGCGTTGCTTTCTTGGTGCACTCTGGCGATTCAAACCTACCGATCAACAGACCGTGCGAATCCATAAATCACAGAAGGGCAAGCTGGTGGATTGTGGCAGGTTGTCTTTCCGCTCAATCCAACAACTAAATTTAAGCTGTCCGATGCTTGCGAAGTCGGAAAGATCTGCAGAAGGAGGTTCGTATTTTAGCATTGAACCACAGAACTGGCATACCCTTTTGGCTGAACAGAACGTTAACGTGGCCACCCCCGACATTCCCTTCGCCCGGCCCAAACGAAATACCTGAAGAACAATTACTTCGGGATTTTGCTGGTTCGAAGGCGAGGTGGTAGTTACAATCTTCATACTACATTCATCTGCGATATCCGTGCTGTCGTCTCTGCAACCAGAAGAACCACGCGAATACCACGCTTCATGAAATCTAAATTCTCAAACAACGAATTAAGAACACAAACACCCAATCCCAATTACCAAGGGTTATGGTGTTGGGAGTGCCAGGCACATACGGCTTATCATTCTCATTCGAAAACTCGGCAGGTTTGCAGTAACGACGGGCCATCGAGGCTAACGACGTACACAACCTTTACCTGCGAGTTCTGCCAAAAGAAAATGTACACACCACAGGCGGTGGACCCGATCGTGTTTAAACGGCCCGCCGAACGGGGCTGTCTCTGGATTTATTGGATTTGTGCCACAATAGCATTGCCTATTTTTTGCTGGTTTCTCGTTGCTAGTCCGATCGCCAACCTCGCTCTGATTCTCGCTATTTTTCTCCCCACAGCAGCGACGGTGATTGGCTTACCTTGGCTGATCATACGATGGAGCACAAAAAAATATGCGATCTGGAAATCCTGGGCAGTAGAGCGGGGGTGGAAAGAACCCAAACGAAAAAAGCGATTGAAGATGGAATTCAGGCAATTTTGATGGAATACCAAAGCCACCAGTCATTCCGACACGTTCGCTCGGACCTCGCATCGTCGACCGTATCAAAACGATAATAGCGAGAG
>JAALLA010000080.1:5045-18410 GCA_011087765.1 Pirellulaceae bacterium | reverse complement strand
CTCGCCTTCCCATCACTTGGCTTACCATCACTCGGCTTACCATCACTCGGCTTACCATCACTTGGCTTACCATCACTTGGCTTACCGTCACTCGGCTTACCATCGTTTACCGATTCAGAGTCTTCCGAGCCTGCTATTTCTTTTTTGAGTGCTTCTGTCTGCTTCCGAATTTCAAATTGCTCATCAGCAACGCCGTCCAACGCTCTTAAACCCGCTTTAGACTTCGCATCCGTATTTTCGATAACCTCAGTTTGCTTGCCGATCAGGTTCTCTAATTTTTTGATCTGGGCTTCCAGATTCTTAAGGGTCTTTTCTTTTTCGGCGATCTTTTCAGTGTCTTTCGTTTGACTTTTCTGCTCTTGCAACCGTTCTTGAATTTGCTGTTTCCAGCGTTCGAGCATTTTCTCCTGATCCTTCTTTGACGCTTTTTGATCTTTCTGTTGGGTGAGCAACCGAATCAGCGACTCTAAATTTTGAATGACTTCATCCAGTAGTTGATCGGCTTCCTGATACTTTTCGCCATCCAGTAGCGAACTTATCTGTGCCATCTTCTTGGTGATTAGTCGTTCTTTAGATTGCTGATACGCGGCAACGAGCAGCTTAGCGCGTTCGGGCTCTTTTTCGCGAAGCTTTTCCGCGATGACGGTGAGTTTTGTCTCTAATTCGGACATTTTCCGTTCAACGAGACGCTGGCGCAGTCCTAACTCGGTTTTTAAGTCAGAGCTCTTGGTGTCATCCTGCGCTACCAGAACGCTAACGCTTGCCACCCAAACAAGGGCGGCGATGATTGCCACTCTGAAAAAACTTAATCGGTTGTCCACTACCATTACCCTACTCCTCTTTGCCCAACACGACTCGCAATCCATAACGTCGTATCCGGCAAGTTGTTAGATTTATTTATCAAAAATATCGTCATCATCACCATCGAATATCCCATCGTCTGGATTAATACGATCTTTGATACCGCCTTTTATTTCTGTCGTTTTACTTTTTACTTCAAGGAAATCGTTGATAATTTCCTGGAAACTTTCTGAATCGGCCATCGCACTTAGAATTCTTTTCATTTCCTCAAGGATTGCGAGTTGCAATTCGACCGCCTCATCCACGATTTCCTCTAACTCAGCTTGATCTCGAATCGCTCGACGAGCATTGTCAAACTGACGACTGGCTAATGAAATTAATTCCGAATCAAGCTGCCGAATTGGCCCAATTATTCGCTCGTCAAATCTTGTTTCGATTCGTTGTTCGGGAGCCAATTGGTTTTCGGCTTCATCCAATCGATTGTTTTTCACCTCAACCAAAAACTCTTCGAAGCGATTTGCGACGCGGTCAAGGACAGTCCCGACTCCTTTTTGTTTTCGAACCAGCGCAATCAGTGCCGCCTCGCGCTTTGAATCGAACTCCTCCTGACTTACTCCGTCCGCGCGTGTTCTTGCTGCGATCGCCTGAACTTCGGTCATTAAGGCCAACTGAACCTGATAGGCTTGATCATCAAATGCTTTTCGTTGTTCAATTTCCCGCCTCAACAAGTCTGCCCGCAGCTCCTCATCCGTGACAACTCTCAATAAAAATTCCTGGGATCGACCGACATTCGCTTTCTCTGGGTAATTGTCTTTTGCGGTGACCGAAAACCGAAAACTAGTACCGGGAGTTAGCCCCAATGGTTCGAGATCCAATTCTGCAAAATCTTTGATCTGTCGAATGGGCAAGCCATCTTCACCGGGCCGTGGCTCTGCAAAAACGAGCTCTCGCTGGCCGGTCTTCTCATCATTATCGCCCGTTTTCCAAGTCGCATCGAATGCCAATTGCGTCAACCCATAAGAATCAGCGGCCTGATACGAAGTCGGTAAATTTGCCCTGGCTGATACCAGCCCGCTAATTCCCAGCAAACTTGCCCTAACTTTTGGTACATCATCGTCTTTAATCGTCACTCTGAACTTAGATCGACGCGCCCCCTTCATCCCGGAACTATCGACCAATTCAAACTCATATTCGCCGCCAACCAACTCCTGCCCCTCGCCCGGAATGGTCAAACTGAATTCGGTATCACTCTCGCCAGGTTGCATCGCATAAACTTCTTCGTCGATTTTCAAGTTGGCTGCAGATAAAGACTTATTCGTCTTAATGCCAATCTCCAGGCGACTGCCTACTAAAACCGAATGTGGTCCTGCTCCTTGCAGATCCGCGCGCTGTACTCCAGTATATTCTGGCATGAGCACACCCAGATCTAACTGAATCACACTCGGGGGCTCAACAAGCGTCACTTCAACCCAAGAAGTTACATCATCGCCACCGGAGGCTCGAAACCGAAACGGAGACGAAACGTTATGAAATACGAAAACATGCTCGCGTCCCTCTAATTTCCCCGTCGGCTTCATTTGGTGGAACGTCTTTCCACCTTGATGGCTAATTTCTAATGAAACCGACACGTCTTTCTCAAGACTATCTTCACTCACACGAACCAGCTGACGATGATCTCCACCGCGGGGTAAGACCAGTTCGCCATCAACAGCTCCAACAATCTCGAGATAGGTAGCTTGCGGCCATTGATCTTCAAGCAACAAAATATTTCGATTGAACCAGGTCCTCAAAAAGTCCGTCTGCGCGACGCCAACACCTACCGCTGCCGCCATTCCAATACCGGCGATCAACAGCAACCAGTTCTGGAAATGCCGACTAAGGTCAAGTGCCTTGGAGAAATCAACCGACTTCGATTTTTCGATCCCCTGTTCAATCGTCGCCGCCGCCAATTCTGCAGAAGTTCCCCATTGTTTCCATTCTTCTTCTCGAGACAGCTGAACACTCGAAAGCAAACTCTCCTTCAACTCGGGGTTCTTACTTTCAACCTCGTAAATCAAAGCATCGTCGCTGAGACGGGACAACAACGGCTTGAGCACCCGAATACCAAAATACACCGCCGCTGCAATGGCCATTGCAATCAGCATCACCAGTCGCTGAGCAAAGTCCATTTTGAAAAATCGATCCAGAGCTACGTCAAATGCCAGAACCGCCAAGATAGCGATCAACCAGCGCCCCAGCCCATGGATTAGAATCCAACGCGTTAATTTACTCCGCATGCGAAGTAGTTTTGCCATGACCAGTTTGGGCATGTTCTTAGAGGTTGTCGTGACCGATGCCATTGAAAACGCTTACCTTGAATTCTCTGATTTCTAAATCGTCTACTAGTTCTAAAATTTGAGAGTTGAGACTATTCTCAACCACAATCAGCTCGTTACAACAACTTGTACCATTTACGTAAAACCCACTCGATAGAAAGCAAAGCCACCGGTAGCCCATAAAACAACCACCGCAAATACGGGTTAACATCCCAAAGTGGCTTCGGAGGACTGTTGAATTCAGCCCGCGTCACCAACGTTGGCAATACATCGGGCACACTGGCGAGTTGCTCCAACCGAAAATATTTCCCGCCTGACTGGCCTGCTATTTCTGTTAACAACTTCTCGTTTAACCAATAGGCACCGGACTCTGCACTCGGTGGAACGACACGAAATGCAATTGGGTCAATTAACTTCCCCTCTGCATCACCTTCCGCAAATGAAACCGTACCTTCAAAATTACCAATTCGCTGGGCGACAAAGGTACCTTCATAGCTGCCCTCTTGATTGGGCAGCATTTTCAATTCAACGGTCTGAGTTCGCCCATCCTCTGCTCGCACAATTGCTTTTTGAATCGGGGCAGACGATGGCTTAAACTGCTCATCCAGAACCCTTGCCACTAACAACACGCGATCGCCAAGTTCAAACTCAGATTTCTCAGTGTCAATAAATCCTCGCCGTGACCCTTGTAAAGAACGTGTCTCCACGAGATACCGGACAACCTGGATCCAAAACCGATCGAAATACTGAGCCTGCACACCAACTGGTCGCCATCTAAATGATTCCTGAAAGCCAAGATACAAAACCGAGCCGGCACCGTATCGGCCCGCGACCATCAATGGCTGATTCCCTTCGGCATTAACTTGGTCGCCACTCTCTAACAGCACTCTCGCTGTCGGCTTAGCGGCAATCGCAGGAAAACTCCATAAAACACTGGGAATCAAATCCCAGATTTTCGCGTTATCTCCCGGCTCACTGCGGAAACTCATTACCGGGTGATCGAGGTTGTGATTGACTACCAACATTTGGCCAGAATTCATCTCTTTGGCAGAGGCCAGCGCTTCCACCGTATCGATAAACTCGGTATCTCCGAATCGGACCGGCAGTAAGTCGCGGATCGATTTCAATCGATTCATCGTAACGAATTCACTAGTGTGCTGAGGTCCTGCCATAAACAAAACCCCGCCCGCTTTAAACTTACAAAAGTCCTTCAGCAAATCCATCCAATTTTCATCGAACTCCTCCGGATTTGGGTCAAACATCATCACGACGTTGTACGCTCCCAACTCATCAATCGTCCGTGGCAACCGAGAAATCGGAGCGTTGCCCTCTTGAGGACGCGATTCATCCATCGTCTGAAGCCAACAGCTTAATGAAATGGTTTGATCCCGCTGAAGCAATTTGTAAACATGCTGGTAATCCCAACTTGCTTCACCAGCAACCAACAGCACTTTCACTTTCTCATCGACGACCTCCATCTCTGAAGTAACCCGCGCGTTGTCTGCGACCTCTGTTTCACCTTCCAATTCTTTGACTTGCACTGTGAAAACATACTTGCCCGACCGATTTAGAATATGGTCAAAATCAACTCGAATCCGGCCACCGTTTTCAGGAATCGAAACATTTTTTGATTTCACCTTCTCTGGCAAGCCTGGTTTACCAGTTCGCGAATCAACCTGTTGCTGAATCAACTCGACTTCCAGTTGAGCAGGCATGCCTTCATCACCGACTTGTGAGGTCTGCAATACTGCTTCTATTTCAAATGGTTCATCTGGATAGGCTCGATCGCGTACATAAACTTCAGTGACCGCTATATTTTTCGGTGGATTAGGATCGCCAACACCAATGACAAAAATTGGCACACCTTGATCCGCTGCCTTTTGAGCAATCTCAATCGGATCCTCACTTCCATTGTGTTGCCCATCACTTATCAAAAGAATTGCTGACAACCGACTTGCGTCATCGAGCGACTCGCGCAACGCTTGCCAAATATCAGTCCCCAATCCACTCGCTTCCAGATCTGGAATCGTCTTGCGGATCAGGCCTTCGGCTTCTTCATCTTCCGAATCTGGTGACGATTCGGGAGCGTTTGGCTCTGAACCTTCGGTCTGTTTTTTAACATTCGCAGGAATCACTGCAATGGGAACATTGCCATCGGAAAAGTTCACAACCCGAAGTGAACCTTTGTTTTTCAATTCTTCCAACAATGCTGGGTTTTTTGCAAAAGCTTGATTGACGAGCGCAGACCGCTTCACCTGGCCATCAGCGATCAAAGCAGCAGGCAAACCGGTTAGCTCTGCCAACTTCTTCTGCTGATCTTCGCTGCGGTAGCTATCTCCGCGATCCAATGAAAGAGAACTATCGCGCAACATTGCAATCGTTGGTTTAATTTCATTGACCTGCTGGTAAAACACCGAGGGCTTCAAGAACATCATTATCAGCAGCAGCAGCACGGACAGTCGCAACCCCGCCATTGCCAACTTAACGGGCATTGGACAAGTATTGATCTCTCGGCGATACATCCAAAAAACACCAAACACCACCGCTGCCAATATTGCAACTAAAACAAAGACTCCCCAAGACTCCGGCATATTTGACCATTGCAAACGGGGCGTGCCAGCGCGATCGGGATCGGCGCCAACCAACCACTCCAACAATCTACTTTCGGCAATTAAATTCAACGTTTTCTCAATTCTAACCATGATCTAATTCATCGGTCAGCAGTTTTCGATCCGCTATCGAACCACCTACCCGCCAACCCCGGAAAAGCATGACTACACGCCTCTCCCAACTATTCGTCAACTCGTTTTGAATCCAACATATAAAGTCGATTTGCACCGTGAACCCAAAATCTTTCGCCGTCGCTATATAAATTTCCGACGGGCGCGTTGGTTCCTAAATCAACATGAACCTGTTTAAGCACTTCCACTCGGCCATTTTTACCTTTTAGAGACAATTGATAAATACGATCCTCTACCGGCAAGTAGATACCTTTGGGAGTTACAACTCCACGCCCCAATGATTGACGTCCGTCAAACATCTGTTCCGTTCCCCAAATCATTCGGCCCTGTCCCTTGAGATCATAGGCCACAACCGTCTCAAATCCGCCAGCGTACAACACGTCTTCGTAAACGCCGATCACATAATCGACCTTATACCCGACAGGACTCATTTCCGTTCGCCAAATCAACTCTCCGGTGTTGCGATCAAACGCTTCAATCGAATCGGTATCCGAACTAAAACAAACCATTTGTTTCCCGTACGGAATAACTATGTCACTCGACCATCCATCGAAATTCAGGCGATTAACAGTCCAACCGCTCCGACGCCCAAAATTATCTGCTTGCCCAACTCTTCGATAACGCTTTGCAAATCGGACGGTTCCTGTCGCTGGGTCCATCACAAAAACAACCCCCATTCCGCAGCTGACAAACAAATCACTTCCTTCGAGAGAAAGCTCAATCGCGGCCCAGGGAACCGAGCCCGTTTCAGGCTCGTCACATAAAAACGACTGCCAAACTGTTTTACCCTCGCGTGCAGGATCGAGAGCATAAATTGAAATCGCCCCTCCATTGTTCACGGGCACAATCACAAGGTCTCCAAAGGCAACGGGCGCCGCCATAAAACCGCCACTCTCAAGCCACTCAGACTCGTCCGACTCACCATTAAAAGCAGCCGGTTCTTTTTCCGCACTCTCACGCGGTAGTTTCCACAATACACGCCCGGACTCCGCATCGTAGGCCGTCAGGAAATTCTCCCTCGTCCTCCGAAATGTTGCATTCCACTGAGGAGCAACCTTAGACTGCTTATGGCTGTTGGAATCATCCCATGACTTACCCTCAATAGAATAGGCAATGCCCTGACAAATCGACATCTGTTGAAAAATCCGGTCGCCAAAAAGATTTATTTCTATTGCTTTTTCAGGAAACTGCGATGCACTATTTGCCTGGCCGGTAATTCGACCGCCCCAGTTGCGGCGAATCGTGGACATCATCATCGTGGCATCGTCTATTTGAAATGCGTTCCTCCATAAACTCCGCCAGGCGACCGCGGCATCTACAGAACCTAGCAGGCTGTCAGTTTTCGCAAGTTCTTTCACCTTCTGGCGGTCCCAAACCGCAAGATCAGAACCGGTTTTGAAAAACAAACGATCTCCGTCAATCAGCAACTCACCCGCAGGTCTCCAACTCTTATTCCTCCACGCATCGATCAACCGGGTCTCCATTGCATCGAGAGTCTCACCAACGCTTTCCCCGGAAGCCTCGCGACCTGTCAACAACTTACCTATTGCATCAGCACTGCGGTTGTAACGCTCCTTCGGTTCGAAATAAAACTGCCAACTCGCCTCCAAATCCCCCTCCATCATTGCGTCGGGCACGGCTTGCATGACACCGTAACGGTGGGAATTACCAAGTGGCATCCGCCAATCTCGATTGACTTCATCCCGTTCATTAGAGACCGTCAAATCCTCGAGCGAGCGACTGACTAATACAGCCTGATCTGAGTTACGATCGATCGCCAGGGCTTCCGCAATCGCCACTTTCGCCGCTGCAGTGTCTCCCAAAAACGCCTGGCACAGCGCAATTCTTGAATAAACCTCATCCATCGGAACGGAGGGGTCTGGATACTGCGTGGCGATTTTTTCAAACATCCGCCGAGCACCAATAAAATCAAATTGATCGAGATAAATACTGCCAAGATTGAAGGCCGCCTCATCGCCGAGAGAACTTATGAAATAATTCCGGACAACACTGTTCAACGCCGTGACGTCTGAATCATCGGCGGCTTCCGCCAAAATCTCCTTGGCTGCGGCATCGGCAATCACTCGATAAGCCACTAACCCATCTGGAGGAAGGTCAGCAAGAATCGCTTCCACTTGTTCGACCAGTGAGTAATAGATCTCGCCATCTCTCGAAAACAAGGCATCCCCGCTCCGATTCAACACTGCCTGCCAAAGCGTGCAAGCAACCCGGTACTGCCCGTCATTTCGCATCCGCTCCGCTTTTTCAAGTACGTCTTCTAGCTCCGGGTCTGTCTTTAAGACAGCGCCAGCTTCGGCGACCTCTTCCTGCCTCGCAGGCACCACCTGTCGCCCAAGAATCAACTGCTTTGAGAAACCATAATCAGGAAACAAAACGGCGGCCAACGACCAAACACCAATGATCACAGCAACCGACAGGTTTTTTTTAATGAGCGAATTCATCATTCAATTACCAAAATTAAATCCCGCCAAGGACTATCGTTTCTTGCCCCAATACCAACCTAAGACCTGCTCGAGTACGAGCACTGCAAATAACAACAAGAGGATTTGCAGCCAGATTTCAGTTTCTCCACCTGAAACCTGCTGACCGACCAATCCACCCACTGCCACCATTGTTACCTTTTCGCCCAAAAAGTCACCTTCCAGAGCACTCGCTGGAATACGTTTCAATTGACTCTCGCGAGGGTCGACATTGGCCGCGAACAACACCATTTCCTCTTCCCCGGTGTGCCGATTCAACCCCAATTCGTAAAAGCCCCGACGCTGGACACCATCGAAATTCACCCGGTACAAAACACTCGCGCCATCACCATCTACGCCGCCACTCTCGGAAGTAGTATTCGGCTTGGCAATCGATTCCACTTTTTCATTTTGAGGATCCCGTAAACTAACCCGACTGTCGTAAGCTGACATATCGACCGGATATGAAATCTCACCGCCCAACTCAACGACTCCCTCTTCTGCCCCCGAACCGACCAAATAATCGACTAAGTCAATCATGACGGGAGGGAAGGTTGGACTGCTCGGCCACATCGTCCAGTCGCCATCCCCGGGAATCGTAAACACAATGACATTACCCGCGCCATAACTTAGATCAACCATCGCCGGGGAATTGTCTTTATCACTTAGACGAAGCGGAACGGACAATGTCTTTCCAATCAAATCCGAGTTCAAATTAGAAGTCCACCAACTGAACACATCGACATTGGACAAGCTTGAAGCATCGCTCTCCACGACAACTGCCAGAGAAGGATGAATCTGTGGATCAATTTCAAAATTAACCCACTTTGACATTGTTGGATCTCCCATCATCCGATCCAAAGCCAAAGGAGAAAGTCCTTCTCCGCTCTGATAAAACGTCTCGTTGAACGTAGTGGCACGAACCCGATTCCCAGGCATAAAGACAAGCGCCCCACCATCTCGCACCCACTGCTCAAGGGACTTCACGCGATCGGTTGAGGCTTCGTCGACGTTACACAGGAAGATAACTTCAAAATCCGAAAGCGATTCCGACTCCAATTCACTGGCCGTCACCACTTTCATATTCATCCCGGT
Source organism: Pirellulaceae bacterium (assembly GCA_011087765.1). GTDB lineage: Bacteria > Planctomycetota > Planctomycetia > Pirellulales > Pirellulaceae > Mariniblastus. Next base: position 8,978 of record JAALLA010000080.1, on the reverse strand, counting down.
GCCCGCGACCTCAAGACTTCGCAAATAATGCGTTTCACTTCGCTCCGAGGCCGAAGATGGATCTCCATCGACTAACAAGACAGATATCCCGTCTTTAACTCGTGAAGCAAAATAACCAACGCTGTCCTCCAGCAACTGATCCGCTGCCAAGCCATCCTCCCCAAGAGACTGGCGGTCAATTTCTGCCTTTACCCGGTAACTCTTAAATCGGGGCTTTACCTGATCACCTTCAAGCAACTCCGAGGCGTCACCATTGTCCGAAGGGAACACGTAGCGGAATGCAAGTTCCGTTTCCTGCCCGGGAGCGAGTGAGGGAATGACCTCATAGTCCGGCTGGCCGTCATCTATTTGCAGCAGAACCCTAACCTGATTGACTGTCTGGGTCCCATAGTTTGCGACTGAGACATTAAACTGAATCACCTTATCCGCAACCTGAAGGTTTTCAGGACGCACGCCTGTGATCGCGAGGTTTTGATCATTTGCCCCCCCGACATCCACGAGAAAACAATCAATCGCCTGCTCGGAAATATCCGTCAATAACCGGTTGGGAGCCGAATCGGAATCGGCATTGAGTGCATTAAACCAATCTCGCTCTCGCATGTCGGAAAACGCATACACTACCCGCCCGCCAGCCTCCCGCTGCCCACTGACGTACCTTTTCAATTCAAGCAATGACACCGTGTAATCGGCACTCTGATCAGCACACTCCAAGTCATCAATGGCTTCAACAAGCGAGGGCAACGTACTCTTCGTCAGCGGTTCATTGGCCAAAAGCGGCTGCTCAGGATTACTCGTCAACATGAGTGTCAGCCAATCTTCCGTACGATCCGATTCTGCCAATTCACCGAGCATCTCTTTGATCTGGCGTTTCGTCACATCAAACGCGGGCTCAGCATCCAGCAGAACCCTCTGGCTTAACGAATCATCAACAAGAATCACCCGCTCGATCTTCTGCGCCTGCTGAAGTACAGAAGTCACACTCGACGGCAGGAATGGGCGTGAAAACATCAACGCCACCAGCAGCATCGCGAGGCACCGCAACATCAATAAAATGAAATTCTCAAGCTGAACCCGTCGTCGGTTTTTCTTGTCAGCCTCGAACAAAAAATCCATCGCTGCCCACTGGACGATCTTAAATCGCCGCTTGTTGAGCAGATGAATAATGATGGGCGATGCGATTGCGAGACCGCCCAACAGCATCCATGGATTTAAAAACCAACTTAACATCTTTGTCTTTCCCTTTTGTCGCCCGCGTCACCTGAACAATCACCCACTGCGTTCAAAGTGAACCATAAAAAATTCCACTTACCCCTGACGGCCTGTCGAGACACACCGCACTAGAGATTCTTCCTTCGTGACTTCGCCCGAAAATTGAGATAGCTCGAAAGCACTCCATCCAAAGGCTTGGAAGTGTCAAGCAAGACATGGTCAACCCCTGCGGTAGCACAAACCTTCTTGACGCGTGTCATGTAACGTTCCACCGCCTCCATATACGACTTACGCAATGAACGTGGTTCAGCATGCAATTCCCCCGCAGTCTCCATCCCCTGAAAAAGAGTGTTATCCTGAAATGGAAACTCCAGTTCGTCGTGATGCATGACATGAAAAACAACGACCTCATGACGCCGCAAGCGAAACTGAGCCAGTGCTTTGGCCAGTTCCTCCGGATCGATAAACAAATCGGAAAAGAGGGCAATGACACCCCGTTTTCGAATTTGAGAACCCAAGGCAATAAACGGATCACTGACATCCGTCGTATTCGCCGGTTCAGTTTGCTCAAGCTCATGGAGCAACAGCTTTAAATGAGACGGATGGGACGACGATTTTAAATTTTTATCAATCTTGTCACTGTACAACACCAGACCAACAGAATCCTGCTGCTGCTGCATCAAGTACCCCAAACTGGCCGCCGCGGTCGCAGCATAATCAAACTTACTCCAACCCGTTTCCTCACCGTAACGCATCGACTTACTGCAATCGACGATGAGATGACACTTCAGGTTAGTCTCCTCTTCGTATTCTTTAATATACAGACGATCGGTTTTAGACCAGACTTTCCAGTCGATATGTCGCAGATCGTCGCCCGGAGAATATTCACGGTGAGCAGCGAATTCGATTGCGAACCCATTAAACGGACTGCGGTGCTGTCCCGATATAAACCCCTCAACCACCAACCGAGCGCGAACCTCTAGACGTTTGATTTTGTCGAGTGTCTTGGGATCCAGATATTTGTTTGCCGGACTGTCAGTCGCCATAAACGATCATTCTTTAGAAATAAGCAATTAGATTTTCAAGCGGTTCTCATTCAGCCGCAGGCCAAATTTCAACTCAAGATCTCACTCAACTAAACGCCTTCACAAGCTCGGGGGATATCTGATCCCCTTCACTTCGCTCCGGAATTTCATTGAGAAGACGGTCGATAATGTCATCCGATGTAACGCCCGTTGAGTCCGCATTGAAATTTGTAATCACTCGATGCCGTAAAACCGGCTTGGCAACGGCACGCAGATCTTCCGTCGTCGCGTAACTTCTACCCTCAAGCACGGCCCTCGCCTTGGCACCCAAAAGCAGGTTCTGCACACCCCGCGGACCCGCACCCCAAGAAATCGCTTCCTTAACAAAATCTGGACAGTCATCTTCAAGCACTCGCGTTGCCCGGACAATCCGCAGGGCGAAGTGAATCAAATGAGGAGCCACTGGAACGCGGCGAACCAACTGCTGCAACCGCAGGATATCCTCACCTGACAGAACCTGCTCGACCGTCTGATTGACATCGGCAGTCGTAGTTGCAGCAATTTGAAACTCCTCTTCATAACTGGGATATTTCACGAAGATCTTAAACATGAACCGGTCTTGCTGAGCCTCTGGAAGTGTATAAGTTCCTTCCTGCTCGATCGGGTTTTGGGTTGCCAGCACGAAGAACGGAGCCGGCAATTGATTTCGTTCTCCGCCAATCGTTACCTGTTTCTCTTGCATCGCCTCCAGCAATGCCGCCTGTGTTTTAGGTGGAGTTCGATTAATTTCATCAGCCAACACAATATTGGCAAATACCGGACCCTTCAAGAACTTAAACTCTCGCTTACCCGATGCCTTGTCTTCCTGAATCACTTCCGTTCCAACGATGTCACTCGGCATCAAGTCAGGCGTGAACTGAATACGGTTGAAATCAAGATTAAGCGTATCTGCCAAGGTACTAACCATCAGCGTCTTCGCCAGTCCGGGAACACCCTCCAGTAGACAATGCCCCTGTGCAAAAATCGCGATCATCAGTTGCTCAATCACTTCGTTTTGACCAACGATGACTTTCCCCAACTGTTCGCGAACCGCTCGATAAGATTCACTCAGTTTTTCCAGTGCCTTAATCTCGTCGCCACTCAATTCAGCTTGGCCACCAGAAACGCGATCGTTCATACTATTTTCCTGACTCGGTAATAAAGTTTTTCAAAAATGGAAGTCCATTTCGCGAGAGTCTCATGCCTTTCAACCACATCCGCTAGTTCACTGGTCGGAACTCCGAACAGATGACTGCGATTCGCAATTTTAAGTGCTGACAATGTGCTGACTCAATTTTTCGCGAAACCCCTTCAGCTTTGCGCCCTGTTTTTATCTTAACAAAAAGTTGATTCGTTCGGCTGAAACCGCGACATACGCAATGCGCAGTTACCCAACACGCTCACTTCGATTAAACTCTAATTCTAGCCGATAAACGGGCTAATGTTCCACCTTCCATTCAAAACGTACGCAAAACTTCGTTTCTTTCGGAATGTTTCATTATTTTGACCAATTGAGATTTTTTTTTGAACCTCTCGAATAACTGTCTAACAATTTGAAATTTTCATTGTTTGCGTGATAACTAACTAAACTTCGTGTCGACCTAGAGTATCAGTGGCCAAAAATTAGCATTCCGAGATCAATCTCGCCACAATTGTGATT
>JAALLA010000080.1:0-4945 GCA_011087765.1 Pirellulaceae bacterium | reverse complement strand
TACATGGTCGAACAAACCACAATCCAGCCACCGCACCGAAAATGGCGCCCCCTTGGAATGTCGTTTTTGACTCACAGCCTATTAGTAATTCTCTTCATTATTTTTGGTATTTTTGCGAGAACTCCCCAACCCGAAACCGGAACATTACGTCGCGCGGGGGTTGTTCTGGCTGTTCAAAGTGAGACCGACACCACCGAATACCTCGACGAATCAGATTTTCCGGAAGAAAGTCAAACAGAAGCCCAGACAAAACAGTCGGATCCATCTAACCTCCCCCCTCCAGCAATGGCCGCTCCACCCGCAACACCCGACATCTCTGAACTGGCAGGCCCTCCAACCTTACCCGAAGCTCTTATCGACGCCAACGACATGTCCGAGGCTATCCAACGGGGCAGCGCGGATTCGCACTACGAACTTTCAAAAGATGACTTGAAACTTATCGCTGCCGATCAAAAACTGATTAAATCCCGAGCACCTGTTGGTGACCCCACCACCATCAGTGTTTTTGGAAGCGGAGGTGTCTCCGGCCGATCTTTTGTTTTTCTGATCGATAGGTCTTTCAGCATGGGCACCCAGGGCCTCGGTGTGATTGCGGCGGCAAGGCAGGAACTTGCAGAGGCGATCAATCAACTTGAGCCGTACCACAAATTTCAAATCGTTGGCTACCACCAACGAACCCACACAATGCTGCGACGCCAGTTACTCACCGCCAGCGAAACCAATAAAGCAAAAGTTCCGGAGCACATCCAGAGCATGGCAGCTTTTGGATCAACAAATCACGAAAACGGACTGTTTGCCGCTCTGGCCTTTAAACCGGATGCGATCATTTTCATGACCGACGGAGGTTATCCCGAGCTTAACAGTGGTCAATTAAAAATGATACAAAAACTCGCCCCGCCGGGCTGCGAGATCCACTGCATCCAGTTCGGAATTGGCCCGCTTCAATCCACAAAGAATTTCATGACCGAACTTGCACAACAAAACGATGGATCTTTCCGCTATATTGATGTGTCGAAATGGAAACAAGAAAACTAGGGAGAAACCCATCACCAATTCAACTCTCTTTGATTTTGCCAACCGACTTCGGTTTCGCCTCACCACACTAATGCTGTTAGGCCTGGTATGTCTCCAAGTGTTTCCCGAGCAGAACACATTAAACGCTGAGGAATTTCAAATCAGCCTGCAGTCAGGGACCGTCATTACTGTCGACGTAAAAACACCTACCCTGAAATGGACACGTGTATCCGACAGCGGCGAGAGCAGTGAAGAGACGATTGAAATTGCCCGACTAAACCGGATGATTCTGAGTGAATCTCCAGTAGGAAAAAAAGTAGAGACCATCAGGCAATTAATCACAAACCTTGCAGGCGATAGCTATCAAAAGCGGGAGTTGGCGGAAGAGAGACTTTCCGAACCTGAAACGGCTGGGCAATTTATGGAAATGCTCCAGTCCAACTTGGACCACCCCAATTTCGAAGTCCGTTATCGGATCCAGCGAATTTTAAAAAAGCTCGAAGATCAGGACGCAACCGAACAGGACAACCAATTTGATAGGCTCTTTTTCAAGGACGGGCAAATAGCTGAAGGAGACTTGGGAAACCTAAGCCTCGAGTTGTCCTACCGCGGGCAGCCATTGAATCTAAAACGCGAGCAAATCGCGATGATCTCCCAGCCAACTAACAAACCAAGGTTTGCAGACAGTGGTAAAAAAATTGATGTGGAGATTTTCCACAAACCGCTAAACATTTTCTATCGGGTTGACCAAACGAGGATTGACTTTGAAAAATCCCCCGACGGAGTCGAACTGCGTCGCCCCGCAGATGTCAGCCAGACCTTCGTTCCCGTCGGGCTTAAGCTAGGCACTGAGCAAAAAGGGTACATAGGGATTTCTGGTTACGGGTTCAAATTCGGACCTGAAAAACGCGCCAGTGGAAACTCAATTTGCGTCTACGAAACTGTAGGGACTTATTCCAAACGCTTTAAAGGAATCATGGAGATGCGGTTCTGCATGCCTAATCAGCCGTCGGTTGCCGCAGGCGTGATGGAATTTGGTATGCAAATGGCCCGCGTCAACCACAGCCGCGATTTCATTGTTGAGGCCTACAACGCAGACAACCAACTCCTCGCGTCTGTTGAGTCGTCGGACGAACCCTGTGTGTTTTCAGGAATCAAATCAACCCAGCCCATTGCGAAAATCAGAATCCTCTCTAACCCATACCTTTTTCGAATTGACCGAGCCATCGATGAAGATTATGCGGTTGATTCCATCTGTTTCTCACCCCCCGTCCCGATCGACTCACTAGCCCCCAAAAACCAACCTTCGGTGACATTGAACAATGGTGATTTACTGAAAATAAACAAAATCAAACTTTCAGGCCCCGACGCGATCTCGATCAGTCCAGTCGGTGAACAGAATTACAAAATTGGATTCGACGAAATTCGATCCATAAATTTCAATCATAGTTTTCAGAAAGACCCCCAATCTTTTACTCGCCTGCGACCAAAGCAAGTTCTAGATACTTGGACGGCGATGATTAGCGATGGCAGCATTCTTTTTATTGAGCCCGGCACCCCAATGACCAGTACTCTATTCCCAAAAGTCCAGCTTGACCTCGAGACTTTCACAGGCATGTGGCTGACCCGCAACCCATCGCGATTCCCAATGAAGTCCGATTTTGAAAAAGGCAAGAACGTCATCGTCTTTCCAACCTGTCGAATTATCCCTGAATTAATCTCATTTGCCGATTATGGTTTTGCATGGGATGAGCGTGCGGAAAAAATCGTACAAGACCTCCAGATCGAAGGCGATGAGAAAGACCAAGATGACCCTACCCCCAACGTGGACCGCATCACTTATGAGACAGCATCGGCTGAAAGCAGTCCGACCGTATGGCTTAAACCACCTCGCACAATCGAGTCACGCCAAGGGCGAATTATTTTGGCCGATGGGCAGCAACTGATCCTCAATGGAGAATTAAAATTTCAGCTCACTGAAATCCAAGAGGATAAGATTACGCTCTCCGTTGGAAAAGAAATTGCCACGATCCCTCTGGAGCAAATTCAGATCATTGAGTTCCCGGAACGCCCGTAAAAGGTACTACCCACGACGGCTTAATCCTCCATCAAAACCGTTTTCTTGAATCAATCCCCCAAGTCCACCCCCGCACAAAGCACGTTCTTGTGGACATCACTTCTTGATTTGGCCAATCTATGAATACAGAAACATCTGCAATGGAACTGGACGTGATAGCCGTCGGTGCCCACCCGGATGATTGCGAAATTGGCTGCGGCGGCACACTCGCAAGCCTCGCCGCTCAGGGACTTCGCGTCGGCATTATTGATTTAACCAACGGCGAACCAACCCCACGTTGTCCCAGCCCGAAGATCCGAATCGCCGAGGCCGAAAGAGCAGCTGAAGCACTCGGAATAAAGAAACGAGTCATCCTCGACCTACCTAATCGCGAACTTTTTGACAACTTTGAATCCCGGGTTGCACTGGCAACTCAGTTTCGCATTTATCGTCCGAAGATCATTTTTTGCATCGATGGAAAAACGCCCATGGCTTCACCTGACCATTGGCAAGCGATGCAAATAACCGAAGCCGCGATTTTCTATAGCCGCTTAACTAAATGGGATGAACATTTTGGCGGCCTGCCGGTTCACACGATTTCTCGTCAAGTGAATTACTCACTTTTCTTTGAATCGGAATGGAGCGGTTCGGGACCGCGGCAATTTGTGTTCGACATCGCCGAAGCTATTGATAAAAAAATCGAAGCCGTGCGCTGCTACAAGACCCAGTTTCCACCCGAGAAAGATTATATCTATGACCGCATTCGCGCCATGGCCAACGCCGTCGGCCTATCAGCAGGGTTTGACTATGGCGAAGTCCTCAGCTCAACAAGAGCACTTGGCACTCGTAATCTAATTGCTACGCTGATGCTGGATGAATGAAAAACCCCTCCTAAATTCTTAATTGTTTAAAACACCAACCATGCCAAGTTCACGTATCAACTTCATGAGTGCCGCCGAGAAACAACTCGCTGGAATCATGGAACTCCCATCGCCTGCGGCCACTGGTAAACAGCACCCTGACACCTTTGCGTTATTCGCCCACTGCTTCACCTGCACGAAAGATCTAAAAGCAATCGTGCGTATTAGCCGCGCCCTAGCAAAGCGAAACATAGCCGTGCTCAGATTTGATTTTACAGGACTTGGTGATAGCCAGGGAAATTTTGCTGACACCAATATTGAATCCAATCTCTCAGATATTAAATCTGCAAGCCGGTGGCTTGCGGAGCACTACCAAGCTCCCTCTTTATTGATTGGACACTCTCTTGGCGGAGCGGCAATGATGGCTTCGGTCGAGTCGATTCCATCCTGCCGCGCACTCGCAACCCTCGCTTCCCCTTCGTGCACGCGGCACCTTGCGGAATTCCTGGGAAGCCAGAATCCGGAAATCAATTCCACCGGCAGCGGAACCGTGACAATTGGAGGCAGAACCCATACCATCAAAAAACAGATGCTCGACAGCTTAAGAAATTTTGATCTAGAGGAGCGAATTCAGCGGATCAATGTCCCTCATCTGATCCTGCATTCGCCGGCCGACGAAACACTGGATTTCCAACACGCGGTCGAAATTTTCGAAAACACCGCAGGCGCGAAGTCACTTATTACGCTCGTAGACTCCGATCACCTCTTTGTAAATCGTCCCAACGACACTACCTACGTCGCGGAATTAATAGCGACTTGGGGCAACCGTTTTTTTGCTGAAACCAGTTAAGGCTCCGAGGCAAAGCCCAGCTCCAAGACAATGCCCAAGCGAGTGGCCGCGTCTGCTTCCAAATGCACGCGTTAAACAGCTCTTGCAGAATTTGTGAACCTCGGCAACTCCCGCCTTACTTATCACGCAGCGATTTAAAGTACTGCTGAGCGTGCTCCCGTTGGA
>JAALLA010000350.1 GCA_011087765.1 Pirellulaceae bacterium | reverse complement strand
CCAAAATTAGTCTTCGGACATCTCCGGGTTCTCATAAATCGTAATTCGCTTCCCAGCTTCAACATCCTTAAGAACAGTGACTTTCCCGCTGGGCCACAACACCTCAATTCGGTCAACTGAATCCAGCCCCCCCAAACCGACATGAATTCTCTGAGCGTTGACTCCCGAAAGCCCCTCGCCGCATGAGAGCTGGAACAACCGTTCAGTCGCGTCTGTTGTCACTTTGACCGTCGCACCAAAAGCGTCTCGCGAACTCCACTCGCCGCTGGGCGTGATCGATGTTTGTCCACCGACGAGCGAAATTTCGAGAAACTGATTGTCGATCTTGGCCTGATCTCCAATCTTATTCCTTACGATGCGAAAGCGGGGATGGTTCGAACTGGCGAGGCCAAGATCGGGCCAGCCGTCACGATCGTAGTCAAACAGCACAAAACTTCGTCCGTCCGATAGAAAATCTGCCCCGGAAACAAGTGAGAGATCTTGATAGTTCCCGTCTCGTCGAAAAAAAATCCGGTTTCGCTCCTTGCCACTTAACGAATTACTACTGAGGTGCCTTTCGCCCTCAGGAGGCTGGTCCGTCCACTCAAAAAAGATCGTCCGCGTGGACTCCAACGACCCCCATTGCTCAGCCATCGAAAATTCTGAATCCCGCCCTACACCGAAGCGAACTGCTTCCCGCCAAAGACAACTTCACAAATCGATTTTGGTTTTCACTTCAGCAGGGGCTGAATAACATCCGCTGGGAACATAAAGATCGAGTTCTCCATCATTGTCAAAATCAGCAAATTGCCCACCGAATGACCAACCAACCCGCGCGACATGTTGCTGACCTTCGTCAGGCCCGGCAATCTGACGAAACTTTCCGCCTTCGTTTTCAAATAAGAAATTACCGTGAGCCGAAACTTTCAGCCTTGGATCAGACCCTTCCACTTGGTCTACGATTCGATTTCCTGCTTTGGAATACATATTAGAAACATATAAATCGAGATCACCATCATTATTGAAATCGCCCCACGAGCACCCCATTCCAAATCCCATATCCATCGTAGGAATAATGTCAGGCGTGACATCAACAAACTCAGGCTTGAAGCTTCCCCGAACGGTATCGTTTCGCAAAAACACATCGGGAGCAAAGTCATTACAAATATAGAGATCCGGATCTCCATCGCTGTCATAATCCACCCATGAACTCTGATAGGATCCGCGGTACTGCTTCAATTCATCAGAAATTTTCACCCACTCGAACCTCCCACCGCGATTCATAAGTAGAATATTCGGAGGGCCGCCACGATCCACAAACTTGTCAGCCCGTTCGATTTTCAACCGAGTTTTTAACTGCTCTTTTTCGGTGGTGATAAACCCAATCCAATCCTCAATCGGCCCAGTTCCAGTCGCGTAAGTGCTGAGGTACATATCCAACAAACCGTCACGGTTAATATCTGCAATCGAGATAGCATTCACACAACGGGCATCTTTTAAAACCTGATTTATTTCAGCGTGAGGAATGAATTTTCCATCTTGATTCTCGTAAAACAAACTTGGCACAAGTGATAAGCCAAGCATCAAATCAGAATCGCCATCATTGTCATAATCAAAAAAATAACCGCACGTTACCATCTCTTCTAAATCAAGCCCGATCTCGCTAGTTACATCGGTGAAGGTGCCGTCCCCGTTGCTCCTTAGCATCTGTGGTGGTTGCCATCGATCAGTTACGAACAAATCGTCAAAACCGTCTTGATTGAAATCAACAGAGCTGACGGCGGGATATTGTCCCACTGAGGTCCAGTCATTACATCCTTTGAAGTCTGAACGGGCTGCAAAATTCGCAACCATCTCCTGTTTTTGTTTTTGAGATTGCCCACCAGCAGCATCGGCCTGCCGCACAGACTCCTCCAACTCGTCACACCGCTGAATAATCAACTCCTCATGAGAGGCAGTCGATAGCTTTTCAAAGGTCTCCGCATCGGTAATCGCTTGACTGGTTACGTCTTCAAACAGCGGTGAAACCGAATTGATGACTTTCAATTTTTTTTGTTTCCACTCGGCTATTTTCCAGTCTTCAGCTTCGGTGCGATGCCAAACCAAAGTCTGATAACCAATCACCCCCAAAAGAGAACCGTCAGCATCGCGAATTCGTCCTTCAAACTTGGTCGCCATTTCAAAATCGCCACTCGGTAACAATTCTCCCGATAGCACACCGAATTGCGCATTTTCGAATTCATTTTGCCTCAACAAAGGACGCCATATCTCCCGAAGACTCAATGATTGCTGTTCCTTCGAAATTGGCCATAGAATCTCCGTCGCCAATTTTTGTCCTGACAACGCCGACTTGGACGCTTCGGCAGCAGACTCTTCAAGTAAGTCTCGAAAACTTACATCCTCGAGACCGCGACACAGCACAGACTCAACCACAAATGAAGAAGTATCAACATTGAAATCTATCAGGGAACGACCGAGTAAACTTTTCTTTGCCGATAAAGACTGGATCAAAGTTTCAGAATCCGTGATTCCTTGAATGCTTGCCTGTTCGGGCGTGAGAGACACTTTGTCCGGCACTTTTTTGGAAACGTCTGGCTCTTTAATTGGCTCAGTATCCCCCGTACATCCGAGGAGAACCAAACCGAGACCGGCGATTAGAATTTGGTTGAAAGCTTTCATAGCTCCAGATTATCGACAACGACTGGCAGCGTCAAACTAATCCGCGTTAGTTCGTTCACATTTGAAGGGCCTAACGAATCACAAAACTGACGAAGCGCAATTTGGGGTCTGCATCCGTGTAAAATCGAAATACGTTCCACAAGCTTTAGCGACACCCATAAAAAAAACCCGCAGTTCACACTGCGGGTTTCATGTTTCCTACCGAAGATAACTGCGACTATTCATCACCAGCTTTCAGCCAAGGGGTTAACGTGGGGGTGTACTCACAAATTTCGTCGTCTGCAAAATAGAGACTAATCTCGCGTGCAGATGCTTCCGGGCCATCAGAGGCATGAACGAGATTCATCTGCCGACTGCTACTAAAATCACCACGAATCGTTCCTGAGGCGGCCTT
>JAALLA010000079.1 GCA_011087765.1 Pirellulaceae bacterium | reverse complement strand
TGCGAATCGGCCTCTGGGGCGCAACCGGCACCGCCCGATTTGACAACGTCACGATTGAAGCGGTCAAAAAATAATCGGGGAGATTTTTCTTCACTTGGCTTGGATTACCCCCTCTCACCAACCAAGGTACCGGCTCATATTGCCCCGCGTCGCCGAACCAATGATCGTTCTGCAAGGGGAACAGAATCGGGGATTGGAGCTGGGATTCCGGCCAATTCGACCTCGAAATCGCGGATTTCACGCAACAAACTCTACCCAGTCGCCTAAAACACCCCAACCGACTTGAATTGCCAAGTTCGCCTGTTATCCTAACCAACGCAGGGATCTTTGAATTTTTGAGTCCATCTCCCCAATGAGAAGCGCTCAAAACATTTCAATTTCCTCATCATGACGAGAATTCTTCGGAGCAAAAAATAAAGATGAATAGGTTCAGTTCCTTAAAGGGTTTAGCAGTCCTCGCATCCCTCTCACTTAGTCTTTCATTCATCACGACCAGTGATGCATTGGCTAACAGCGGTGGCTGGGGTGGTTCTACAAATGCTTACGGATCCAGCGGTGGCTTTTCATGCTGCGGTGGCAGTTCGGGTGGCGCACAACGCGTCTACCGAACACCGGTAAGAAACGTCCTTGGCCGAATTGGCTATCGTATTTCCAGCATTGGTCACCACTCTTCCGGCGGCTGCTGTGGAGGTTTTTATCGTGCACCGATCACGATGTGGGGAACAGGGAATTACGGCTGTTGCGGCGGCTGGGATGCAGCGGCTGGAAGCCTCTCAATGATGTCCCCCTACGGTGAACCCATGTCGGGATCTCTAAGTCCAAATTCGATTTTGGACCAGTCTCCTGAGAACTCACCACGTATCCCCGACGGCGGTTCGATCAATTCAATGCTCGACAACCCAGGCCCCGTCGAACGATCTCAGCCCGCAGGTTCCGTTCAACCCAATGACACTGACGCTAATTCAGGTGATCAGCCGGCCGTTGGTTCCTCGATCCTGAACGTGCAATTACCCCAAGACGCTAAAGTTTTCATCAACGAGCAATTAACCAAAACAGAGGGATCAACTCGCAGTTTTCGTTCTACTAATTTGGAAATTGGCAAAGAGCATCGTTACAGTGTGAAAGCAGTCATCAACCGCGACGGGATCGAGACAACCCAAACAAAATTGGTGAAGTTGACACCAGGTAAAAACGAGACCATTCAATTTAATTTTGAGAAGAATAAACCCCTGCAAACGGCGATTGCAACAACGCTTCGGCTAGAAGTCCCAGAGGACGCAATCGTCACCCTTTGCGGCAGCCGAACCCAGAAAAGTGGTAAGTTGAGAACTTTCACCACCAACCGCCTGCCTTCGGGAGAAACTTGGAAAGACTATAAAATTCAAGTCAAATTCGAACGCGACGGCGAGATCATTACTCAAGAAAAAACGGTTGATCTTTTTGCGGGAAAATCACACTCGTTTTCGTTCAACGGCGATGTTTCCCTAGCATCACAATTTGTTAACAAGTAACAACGAACTTAGCTCTATTAAGAACAAACCGCCAAAAATTTTGGCGGTTTTTTTTATTGATAAGTAATTGCCCAACTTCGCACGTTAACTCAGTGATAATTTGCTCCAGCTAATTCCTAAACTAGACTAGGATTCAGGGGTAGTCTCCAACAGAGGTTCACTAAAGCAGACTCAATCCTAAGCTCGCGTTGGCAATGGCAAATCGCAAACGAAACACAAATTCTAAAAACCGATCGAATCGATCTGAATCCAGTCAGGTTCCAAGCGAGTCCTCCACTCTCTTAGAACTCCCGGTTCCTCCGCTTCAGTGGAGTGCCCCCGCGCGAACGATTGCCACTGTTTTAATTTTGACCTACTTGTTTGTAGTTGTAATGGGACCACTCGCGAACCCAATTGCCTCGAGATATTTCAGTGGTCCGATTGCAAAACAACTTGCCCCCCTGCATCGCATCTTATTTTTAGGCCATGGTTATCGTTTTTTTGGACCTGACCCGGGACCAACGCATCGATTGGTTTTTCGAGGCGTAAGAAAAGACGGCTCAAAATTCGAAGGTTTTTTTCCCGATCGCAAAAACCAAAAACCTCGCCTACTTTATCATCGCTGGTTCATGCTCAGTGAAACACTCTTTGTAGAGCACGCGAGCCAGGCGGACGCTAATTTCTTGAGGAATCGAAAGATAGCTTACGAGAATCAATTGGCTAGATTGACGTCAGCCAACCAGACCCATCAACTTAGGCAATTGAAACTGGATCGCCAACTTGAGCTCCGCTACCACCAGCGGGCCTCTGAAAGAGTCAATCGCCTCGCCAACTCAGTAGCCAACGTACTGCTCGATCGTTACGAGGCAACTTCGATCAAACTTTTCAGCCAGGAACGAAGCATCCCTTTTCCCGAGGAGGTTTTGGATGGTTTGAAACTCAATTCAACCCAACTTCTGCTACCGCTCAACAAGATCGGCGAACTGGATGCCAATGGCTATCGCGCGGCGAACCGAGATGACCCTCAGAATCCGGAAGGGTCAAATCGATGAAAACAGACTTGGAAGACACTGTCATACAGTCCGGCCCCCTAACTGCGTTTATTCATTCGTGGAGCAGGGATTGGAATCAGTTTTGGTTTCGACCAGAGGCCCCAAACACGTTGGGCGCGATGCGAATATTTGTGGGTCTTATCGTGCTCTACACCCATTTCACATGGGGTCTTGAACTCTCTACTTTTTTAGGTGCCGACGGTTTACTACCTCTGGAATATCGTTCGTTATTATTTGAGAGTCCTTTTGCGTGGAGCCATTTTGACTGGTTTTCAAATAACCAATTGTTAATGGCGGTTCACATTTTGGGGTTGCTCATGATCGCCATGTTCACGCTTGGCATTTGGACAAACTGGACTTCCGTTTTTACGGCTTTACTAATCATCTCTTACGCGAATCGTGGAACGGGGGCGCTCTTTGGGCTCGATCAGGTCAGCAGTTTTCTTTGTATTTATCTCGCGATTGGAAACTGCGGAGGTGCCTATTCGATCGATCAGTGGATTGCCAAACGTCGCGGGGCAGGGCAGGGGAGGTCGTGCACTCGGAATCGGATCGCAATTCGATTAATCCAAATTCACATGTGTGCCGTTTACCTTTTTGCAGCCATTGGCAAACTCCAAGGCACGACCTGGCTCAACGGAGAAGCCGTTTGGGGAACACTGGCAAGCTACGAATATCAGTCCATCGATATGTCGTGGATTGCGAATCATATGTGGCTAGTTGCGATCCTCACCCTCGGTACGCTGGCGTGGGAATTAGCTTATCCAGCTCTAATTTGGCTCAAATTAACACGGCCAATCATGTTGCTATTTTCAATCCCAATCCATCTTGGCATTGGCGCTTGCATGGGAATGCTCTCCTTTGGACTTGTAATGTTGGTGGGGAATCTAGCTTTCGTTGATCCAAGCTGGCTTAACAAACTGCTCCCCTCATCTGCTGAACTCGAGCTTCTCTCCGAGGACATGCGTTGAATCAGGTCCATCCCTTCAGGCTTCAGCGGTTTTATTCGAATTGAAATTTCATTAATTCCGAGTCATTTCGGAATTTGATTCCGCCTCGTATAATGGTGGATTCAAGAAACGCGCGACCTTTTCGCGCAGCCGTTTACAAACAGTTGATTCGGAGTTAGGCGTGGCCAAAAAAATTGCCATTGCAGGAGCAACCGGGGCCGTTGGTCGCCTCGTAAGACAAATGCTAGAACAGCGGAATTTCCCTTACGAGACAATTACATTCCTCGCATCGCAACGTTCAGCAGGGAAAACACTGCAATTCAAAGGCGAGCCGCACACGATCCAATTGCTCGAACCCAACGTTTTTGACGATATCGATCTGGTTATTGGCAGTACGCCCGACGACGTCGCTGCGACCTTCGTTCCTTGGGCGGTTGAACGGGGTACGATTGTGGTCGATGAAAGTGGATATCATCGGATGCACGATCACGTACCGTTAGTTGTCCCCGAGGTTAATCCGAATGCCGTCGCCGAGCACCAGGGCATTATCGCAAGTCCCAACTGCAGCACCACGCAGATGGTTGTTGCCATGAAACCTCTCCACGATTTCTCTAGAATCAAACGTGTCGTCGTTTCAACTTACCAATCTACCAGCGGGGCAGGGGTCGCTGGACAGGCAGATCTGATTGAGGGAACACGAAACGCACTTGAAGATAAATCGTGGGACTATCAGGCATTCGCCCACCCAATTGCTTTCAATGTCATCCCTCAAATTGGCTCGGCGAAACATCTAGGCTACACCTCAGAAGAAATGAAAATGGTCTGGGAGACTCAGAAAATTTTCGGCGACGACTCAATTCAGGTTTGTCCAACTTGCGTACGAGTTCCCGTTTCCAACTGCCACAGCGAATCCATTTTAATCGAAACAGAGGAACCCATCTCTGTCGAGAAGGCACGACAGTTATTTGATGCCGCACCGGGAATTCAAGTCATGGACAATCTGGAGCAGGGTGTTTATCCGATGCCGAGCAACAGTGACGATCGAGACGAAGTTTTTGTGGGACGAATTCGCAAAGACATCAGTTGCGAAAATGGGCTTGCCTTTTGGTGCGTTAGCGACAACCTTCGGAAGGGCGCTGCCACCAATGCCGTTCAAATTGCCGAACTCCTGGTTTAATACAGGTTGAGCAGATGCGGCACATCAAACTGGTAATTTCGTACGACGGAACGGACTACGTCGGATGGCAAGTTCAACCGAACGGCCTATCAATTCAACAATGCCTCGAATCGGCCTGGGCTTCGGTAAGCGGTGAGCAACTTCGAATTACAGCCAGCGGCCGAACCGACAGTGGCGTCCACGCTTTGGGGCAAGTCTGCAGTTTTGCAACCGAAAGCCAATTGCCCGTTCAACAGATCGTCCGGGCGATTAACGCAGAAACCCCGTTTGATATTTCAGTTTTAACTGCAGAAGAAGCTCCCGCGGGATTTCACGCGATTCGGGATGCCAAACAAAAAACATATCGCTACCACATTCAGCATGGCAGGATCATGGACCCACTCAGACTGAGAACTTGCTGGTTCGTTCCTGGAGAAGTGGATCTTGTTTCCATGCAAAAAGCCGCACTTCTGATTACAGGAGAACACGATTTTGCCAGCTTCGAAAGCGCAGGTGCTCAACGGTCCACGACGGTCAGGCACGTCATCGACCTTCAGGTTATCTCGGAATCCGTTCACAATTTCCCCGGACTAGAGATCGCAATTACAGCCAATGGATTTCTATACAATATGGTTCGAAATATTGTCGGCACGCTGGTTCGGGTTGGCAAAAACAGGGAAGAAATCGAGTGGGTCGCCTGGGTCCGGGATCAAAAAAACCGCCGCTATGCCGGACAAACGGCACCGGCGCATGGATTGTTCTTAGATCATGTTGTCTACTAGAACCGCCATCGTCCCCCTGTTAACGACCTTTTTAGGCATCGGTACTTAAGACGTAATGACAGCTCCGGAAGACAATTCGAATAAACCAAGGAAGAAGCTCAATCCTAGCTTTAGGATTTTTGTTGCCGCGCTCGGGCTGACGTTAGTTTTTTTTATTGTCTCCAACCAATACTCAAGCTGGCTGATTGAACTTGGGTTTATTCTCTCTGCCTGCGCAGCAATTTCCATTTTAATCGCAGAAGCATGTGATCCATTCGCGGATGCCGCACAATGGGTCGGAATTCGATTGCGGCTGCCACCCTCTGTAAGAGGGGCAACCCTCGACGCAGTGGCCAGCAGCATGCCGGAATTGTTTACCGGTTTATTCTTTGTTACGATCGCGCTCTTCGGCACTCAAGACGATCAAAGCCAGATGCTTGCCAGTGCCGAAGGTTACGGGTCAACCGTTGCAACCTGCGCGGGAAGCTCGATTTACAATTTAATTTTAATACCCGCTCTGTGCGCAATTGTCGTTTCTTTTTCTCGACGTGAACGACCCCAAATTGCTGTTCCCAGAGAAGTAATTCACCGGGACGGGATGTGGGTAATTTTCACTCAGGCAGGGCTCCTTGTATTCTTGTTTCAGGAAAAACTTGAATGGTGGATGGGAGTCGCAGCACTGTTAACCTATTCTGTTTATGTCTTACATCTTTATCTCGCGACGCGACAATTCCGAAACCAACTATCGGAAAGTAACACCGAAGCAAGAGAGACCGACTCTCAAACTGCTTCTGCCTGCTTTGGATATTTTGACATTCGGTTGAATGGCTTTACCTCGACCATGGTCATCATCTCAGCCACCGCAGTTGCGGCATTAGCTTGCTACCTACTCGTCGATCTCACCAATCAATCCGCTCATAAACTCGGTGTCAGCCCCTTTTTCGTTGCGGTTATTTTAACCGCTGCGGTATCGTCGATTCCCGACACGTTCATGTCCCTTGGATCGGCTCGCCGAGGCGATGATGCCGGCGCGATGTCAAATGTGTTTGGTTCGAACGTCTTCGACGTTTGCATTGGCATGTCAATTCCGTTGATTGTGAGTTGCTACCTTCACCAATGGGAGCCAATCGAGCTAGTAATGAGCAATGGCGAAACCATGGACGGAGTCGTTGGATTGCGTATTTTCCTGTTTATATTGACCGGCGTTGCAATGGCCTGCATGTGGCATTTGAAGCAAATTAACAGACGAACTGGAATCCTCTTTTGTGCGCTTTACGCCTCATTCGTGATCTACGCGATCCTCGGAGCTCTGGAGCTGATTCCGGCCTAGCGGCTAAAAACACTGAAATGTTGCCCGGAAGATGGCGAATTCAAGTCATTACTGAATGTACAAACCACCGCCCAAACCTATCAAGTCGACTTTGGTTTCCGCGAATCTTCGACTAAAATGAGAGCGAGCAGGGCTGCAACTGGACGCCTGCGTTATCAAGCTTGAAATCGATGGATTAGAAATAAATGTCAATAGGCAGAGACTTTATCGGGCCGTTTCAACTGCTCAGGCTCATTCGCGCCGGTACGACAACTCAGGTTTGGGAGGCATTAAGAACTGGTGAGAGTGAACGGATCGCGCTCAAAGTTTTGATGGAGAATTTTCGAAAAAATCGTTACGAAATTGGTCAGCTAAAACACGAAGCGTTAGTCGGTGCAGAACTTGACCACCCCAACGTGATTAAAATCTTCGGCTACCATAATGACCAGGGATACCCACTTGTATCTATGCAGCTCTTTCCATCACGCAACTTAAAAATTGAGATGCGGGAGCGCAAAGAGTACATGATGCCCAATGTATCTTCAATCATCCGCAGCTGTGCAAAAGGATTGGAACACATGCATGAAAAAGGGTGGGTTCATTGCGATGTCAAACCAGACAACTTCCTCGCGGATGAACAGGGGCATGTAAAGTTGATTGACTTTTCAATCGGTGTAAAATTAAGAGCGAAAAAAGGTGGAATAGGGGGACTGCTTTCGGGAAGACCTAAAGCAATTCGCGGCACTAGAAGCTACATGGCTCCTGAACAAATTCGTCGACAACACCCCGACCGACGCTCCGATGTCTACGGCTTTGGGTGCGTTATCTTTGAATTGCTGTCCGGAAAAACTCCTTACTCCGCTAACTCACCCGATGAGTTGTTAACCAAACATTTAAAAGCTCCAATTCCATCTCTGGAAGCTTACAGTGGAGCTTCGAAAGATTTTTCGAAATTAGTCAAACTAATGCTTGCGAAGAACCCCGACGACCGCATCCAAAACCTTACTGAATTCCTTCAAATTTTTGAAACAACACAGATCTTCCGATCTGGACAACGGCCCGAGGGCTTTCGCAGGTAATTCATTGCCTGCAATCTGTAAGTCACGATCGTTCGTCAGAGAGTGACATTTTCCAACCCACTGACCCAACTTAATACACCATGGATTATCTTTCATTTGAGCAACCCATTGCCGACCTTGCTCTCGAAATTGAAAAATGTGAAACCGAATCCTGCAACTCTGTAGAGTCAGCAGAAAAAATTCGAAACATGAGACAATCGCTAACCGATCTGACCCGCGACATCTATGGAAAACTTACTCCATGGGAAACAGTTCAGGTTGCGCGGCATAAAGATCGACCCCATACCACTGATTACTTATCGCTCGTGTTTGATGAATTTGTCGAGTTACACGGTGATAAGTTGTTCGGCGATGATCGGGCAATCCGCGTCGGCTTTGCATCGCTCGACCGCACCAAAGTCATGGTCCTCGGCCACCAGAAAGGGCGAACGTTTCAGGATCGAACGGAAAACTTCTTCGGCTGTGCACACCCGGAGGGCTATCGCAAAGCGATGGCTAAAATGAAGATGGCTGAGAAATACAACCTTCCGGTGATTTGCCTGATTGACACACCGGGGGCTTACCCGGGAATTGGTGCCGAAGAACGAGGTCAGGCTCAGGTCATCGCAGAAAACATGTATGAAATGTCCCGTTTGAAAACACCCATTATCTGCATTGTGATCGGGGAAGGCGGGAGTGGCGGTGCTCTGGGAATCGGCGTAGGTGACCGGGTCGCAGTCATGGAGCACGCCTATTACTCCGTTATCAGCCCGGAAGGTTGTGCCGGAATTCTCTGGAAAGGCGCTGAACACGCTGAAAAAGCCGCAACCGCACTGAAATTCACTTCCAAAAATCTACTTCAGATGGGAATCGTGGATGATGTAATCAACGAACCCCTTGGTGGCGCCCACCGCGACCACCACAAGACTGCGTCACAAATGAAATCTTATTTGAAGAAAACACTCAAAGACCTCGTTGGAAAACCGCATGATTCCTTATTAGAGGAACGCTACCAGCGGTTTCGAAAAATTGGTGTCTTTAACGAAGCTGGCGAACTCCCGGCCTAGTCGTCTGGGGAATGTCCTGCGCAGCTCAGCTTGGCGTCAACGTCTATCTTTCAAGCGAGTCGAGCACAGCTGATTTGTACAACAAAACTCTCTGGGGGTGACCATGAAAACCGTTACGCAAGTCATGTCAGCACTCAAAAAAAAGGGCTCCGCTCAAACTCGAAAAACGTTCGCCCGCCACGGTGCTCCCGACAATATGTTCGGGGTTAAAATTGCCGACTTAAAAGTGATTGCCAAACAAATCAAAGGCAATCAGGCACTGGCAATGGAGCTGTACGAGACTAACAACACGGATGCCATGTACCTGGCCGGCATTGTGGCCGATGGCAAATCCATGTCTAAAAAAGAACTGAACGACTGGTGCCGTGCTGCCAGTTGGCACATGATCGCCGAGTATACGATCCCCGGTGTCGCTCACGAAAATCCTCACGCAAAAGCGCTTGCTCTAAAGTGGATAAAATCAAAAAAGAATCACATTGCCGCTGCCGGCTGGAATACGTATTCAGGTCTCGTTGCAACACAGCCTGACTCTGAATTAGATCTCGAAGAAATTAAATTGCTGCTTCAACAAGTGGCTGCATCCATTCATGATTGCGGGGAACGTGTGAAATACACCATGAATGGATTTGTCATTTCCGTCGGCGGCTATGTTAAACCGCTCTCGGCGAAAGCAAAATCGACGGCAAAAAAAATTGGCAAAGTATCTGTCGAGATGGGCGAAACAGCTTGCAAAGTGCCACTCGCGACAGATTACATCGCTAAAATGGAGAGCAAAGGAAACGCCTACAAAAAGCGCAAAACGATTAAATGCTAAAAATCTTTTGTCGCTTCAGGCACCTAGTTCCATTCCAAAAGACTTCTCTACACCCGCTTTTTAACCAAAGTACGAATTTGAATTGGGGCAGGGGGGTAAGCGAACAAATCTTGACACCTGGTCATCGCTTAACAAAGAAGCTGACAATTGTTAATTTGAGATTTCAAGCTAATCCGGTTCCTTGTTAAGTCCGATTCAGTGATGCCATGCCAAACATGCTCAAAATTTTCGAGACGGTTCTCTATTCTGATAATCTCGACGCGGCAAAAACTTTTTACTCCCGGGTGATGGGGCTGCGTTTGCTTAGCCAGAACGATTTGATGCTAGTCTTTTCAATTGATGAAAGTTATTTGTTGATTTTCAATCCCGATAAAAGCGAGGTCGCCGGGAGGCTAGTTCCATCCCATGCCGCCCGCGGACAAGGTCATATCGCCTTTACCATTACTGAAGATGAGAAAAAGACTTGGAGAGCACGCTTAGCTGACGCAGGCATTGAAATCGAATCGGAGGTGCGCTGGGACGATGGAGCACGTGGAACTTCAATTTACTTTCGCGATCCTGCAGGCAACTCAATTGAATTAGCACCGCCAAATTTATGGACTTATCTAAAAAATCCATAACCTCAAAAACTGGCAATTCGTCCGCCAGAGTGGTCAGAGCATAGATTGAAGAATAAACCCTAAAATCACAAATACTAGAATTACCCCCACGCAACCTGATTGACTGTTGGATTTCTCAAGAATCTGAAAATCGCTAATTAGTTTCTCGATGAAGACTTTTGATTCCATTAGCGACTTACCAGTGTGATCCCTGTAAAGCCGCACCGCATCTAGCTTACAGCCAGATTCCAAGAGATCGAGCACTTGTTCAACTAACTCCTGCTCAGTGTCTTCTACAGAACCTGGTTCGACGCCTGGAAGGTTCTCTACAAATTGCTTTGCTTCCAGCAAAGAACCGCCGGTGAAATCCATGTAGAGCTTACACGCGTCGAGTTTCTGATCATTACCTAAACACTTTCGTATCTGGTTGATCTGGGCGTCTGTTAACTGCGGGTCCATGGCTAAGCCTCCCAAGTCACAATGCAAAACATCAACAAAACAGTGTATATCTCACCCAATCCCCAACGTCCGATAATGTTTCTTATGTTCGGTTAGCTCTCTCGTTTTCCCCGTATATATGGACTTTTTGTGTTCAGCCCGAATTCCCTGTGCCAAATCCAAAACTCACGGCTTAGCCAAGAACTTGCTCAGCCTACGGGGCCCGATGACCGTGGAGTTGTCACACCCGATCGCAGAACAAACCTGTGATAGAAACGCCTTTCCTGTTTAACGCTTGTAGACGTTCTCAAACAAATTCTCAGCCGCCTCATTGGTTGCCTCCAACGCCTGGTTCCCAATATTTTCGAGAGTCTGCTTGGACGCCTCCGAGATGTCTACGTTAGACCAGTCGATTCCCTTAGTGACCGGAGCCTGCGGTTGAGCAGCTTCCTTTTTAAAAATCCCAAGGAATCCCCCACCTTCAGAACTCGCCGGCGAGACAAGAGGACCAGTTTTTGGAGCCTCATTCGGGTCGTTGCCTGAGGGAGTTTTCCAGCGACCCGCAAAACCCTTAGATTGGAATTCTTTAATCTCTTCTCCAATGGGTTGTCCCACTGGATAAGTCGTTCCTAATGAACTGCCAAAAAATCCGCCGGTATCAACAGAAGGTTCTTTATGTCCAACTGCGTCTTTGTAATTTTCAATATGAGGATTAACAAAACGAGCTAATTCGTCCGGTACAAAGTCCGAAACCTGCCAAATCCCTTTTTCGATATAAGGGCCGAATTTCGAATGGTCAATCTTCTCGTGGACATCTTCACCGAGAAAAGAAACCGCAAACATGGTGACCACCATGCATAACAAACCACCTTTGAGTGCGCCCAAAATTGCACCCGCCTGGCGATCAAATCCTTTTAATTCATTCTTCTTTAATGATTTAGAAACAGATGAATAAATTGCCCAAATCACAAGCGATGTCCCAAGAAAGAGAATCAACATCGCACCTATTTTATTCCACGGCTCGTCCACCTGCAGATGTACTGCCAACTGATCTCTAAAGTTTACCGCAACGACATAACTCACCACCAAAGCGGCAAGCGATGCAATTTGCCAAGCCAATCCTTTCCAGTAACCAAAGACAATGGCTCCCAAGAAAATCACCAACATCGCGATATCGTAAATCCCCACAATCTCTCCTTGTTCAATTTCGGCGTTGCTGTTTTACCATCTGTAAAATCTTTACGCCGCACCTCCAGCTATCCAACTCAATCCTGCGTAACTTCTGAGCCACGGTGGCGTTCAGATTCACCAGTCTGGTTTTAGATTTCCTTTGAGCTTTCCATCCGTGGAAAGACCCTCGAAATTAGAGATAAATTCTTGGTTTACCTCAATACAGATAGGCTCAACAATTCCTAACGCCCCCTCAATTAACTGAATTAGTTTTCATGCCGGTAAGCGCTGCTAGCGATTGCCAGATTGACGAATCCACGTTGGTTCACATTTAACAGTTCTCTATTGTCATCTCCAGACACACATGCTGTGGTCTGCAATAGATCGCCCTCCATTGGTTTCTTTTAATCAACCGTTTTTAGCTAGAATTCATGGCTGATTTCAAAACTCACATTACGACCAGCACCGCGTTAGGATTTCTTTATGGTGGTGTTGGCTACTTTGGCTTTGAGGTTCCTCTTGCGCATTGCATGATCGCGGGAAGCTTATGCAGTGTCGCCGGGATGTTGCCTGATCTCGACAGTAATTCAGGAAAGCCACAGCGTGAGATGCTTTCATTTGTCTCTGTCATCATCCCCATGATGATGCTACCTCGCTTTGAAGCGATTGGCATGACAACGGAACATATGATTTTTGTTGCTGGCGTGATGTACGTTTTGATTCGGTTTGGTATCGGAGGTCTCTTCCGCCGGTTTACGAAACACCGCGGCATGTGGCACAGTATTCCCGCAGCGTTAATCGCCGGCTTAGTTACTTTTATGATCTGCCTTTCAAACGACCTTGAAATCCGCATTTACAAATCGTGGGCCGTTGTGCTCGGCTTCATTTGCCATCTCGTACTCGATGAAATCTACGCGGTTAACTGGGAAGGTAAGCTTCCCAAGAAAAAGAAGAGCTTTGGCACCGCGATGAAATTCTGGGGAAATTCCACCTGGTTTAACGTTACTACCTATCTCAAGTTGGCAATTTTGATTGGAATCGTCGCAAGCGACAACTATGTGATGGACTGCATTTGTGAACCACCCATTGAATCGCCAGCGACAACGGCTCAGTGGGTTCGCAATCTCTTTTTACACGATCACAGTCAAACCCTTCAGCGATAAAAGCAAATCTAGAAAATTAGAAATTTAGATGAGCTCTTGCTGCAGATTCATTTAACCTGCTTAAAACTGTTTTCGGCTGTCAAGAAGAATGGTCACAGGACCATCATTGACGAGCTCTACGGCCATCTCAGCTTGAAAGATACCCGTCTGCACAGGCACATTGATTTCGCGACAGGCTTCGATGAATTCCTGATACAAATGCCGAGCCAATTCTGGCTTTGCGGCTTGAACAAAACTGGGGCGTTTACCTTTTTTCACATCACCAAGCAGCGTGAACTGACTAATAACCAGCAGGGCCCTTTGAGTATCCAGCAGCGAAAGGTTCATCTTTCCTTCGGCATCTTCAAAAATTCTCAGGCCGGTAATTTTTCCCACCAGATAATCGAGATCCGATTTTTCATCGCCGACCTCTACTCCGAGAAAAACGAGCAGTCCCCGTTGAATCTGCCCCACCGTTTCACCCTCGACAGCAACGGAAGCTCGAGTTACGCGTTGTACAACCGCCCGCATCGTTGAACCCTTTATCTCTCCAAGGTTTCATCGCTTTTTTCTGCAGATTGTGACTCACTCGAGGAACCAAACTCCTTGATACGAGCGATGTAGTCTTCTGTCACATCTACTTTTTCGACATCGATGTAGTTAGCACTAAAAGAGTCGTCGGCGATATTGGTGAGTAAATTGAAGCTTGAAAAGTTGATATTGATCAACTTCAAGTCCTTGTTTGCCAATTGGCTATCACCACTGGCAATCCTGGAAAAGCTCATCCGCTTAGGAACATACGACAATGTCGAATCCACCCCCAGAACAAGCTCAACTGCGTGCGGGAAATGCACCGGTAATAAACTCCAGTCTGGTCCCTCAGACGAACTTGATTTACCAGTCAACTGGGATACTATCTCAGCATTCAATACTCCCCGAAGCACGACGTCACCGTTTGGCTGTTGCTTTTTCTCTTCGAAATCAAAAGCTGCAGACAAATGACGCATCGTGCAGGCGATCCCGCCAGAGGCAACCCATCCCGTAGGTACCATCGCACTCGTCGCATCGGTCATACTCTCTCTTAACTCATCCAGGTTCACAAATTCGAGCGTATCCTCTCGGTCAACCAAACTGCCACCGGAAAATTTTTGTAATTTGAAAACTATTTGTCCATCACACAATTGATGAATCAAAACTGGATTGGATTTATTGGCAAACTCTAGGATTAAACTCGATTTTTGAGTCCCCTGCCCCATTTGATAGTATTTCCCAACTGCCGCGACTTCCTGATCAAAAATCCAGCCGGTCATTGAAACATCAACTTCGAATGGCATTGAGTTAGCAAGAGAATTGGAAACATCCAGCAAGAAACGGCGGGCGCTGTGGCTCCCTTCGATAAACTCTTCGTTGGGACCACTTCCTTTCCGCACTACAGAAGAAGTCTCCTCTTGCCTTACCGCGGCCGGGATTTCTTCTTGATAGGCCATCAAGGCGACCCCCGAATTGCGCGAATCTACTTTGATTGCACCTTCTGCTCTCACTCCACGATCACGATACACCCGAATTGGCAATGCAATATTCGGGTCGACGAGCCGCGGCAGTTGTTGGAGTTCCGGTAGCCCCTGCTCAACCGACTCACTTAAAGAACCCTCGGACGCCAAAACAGGACCGCTTGAGTTTGCGGGTTCGGCTAGCTGGGTCAGCCACAAAAGGCTTCCGGCTGCTAGCAAAGCGACGGCAAGGGGTAATTCTTGCTTCATGAATCGGATATGCGGATTTTTCCAAAGAATTGTGTTGTGACGGGCCGAACTAACAACTACGTAGCCAACCCGCGCAGGATTGCGTGCCCTTGGGGCGAGCATCTTAGGAGGGGCGGACCAAATGGTCTACGGCAGTTTGCTGTTGAAACAGCGAAAACGAAACACTTTTACAACCCAGACTTTTGATTGCACGTGCCATGAGGCCCGGGCAGAGTCGCCAAGCCGAGCAGTTTCGGCAAAAAACCTTTAAGGGGGAATCTGATGTACGCACGTTATGTAACGGGCATCACAATGCTGGCGTTAGCCACTTTGACTACTTCGGCGCTCGCATACCAAGTGCCAGGTGCCCGCACTGGAATTCCGGTAGGGCATAATTTGCCACCGGCTCAAATGCTTATGGAACCAGGCCCCGGCGTCGGCGGCCCAGGTCCAGGCGTTCTCAACCGATCGATGCGAAACGGTCCAATGCAGAATGCAAGCTATGGATCTTTTGGGGTGGCAACAACTCCAAATGTACAGGTCCTATTTGATCAGCCTAAAATGATGAAGATTTCTTGGGACGTTTCCGCCGTTGGAATGTACGATTCAACTCCGTTGGTCGTGCCTGGACGACAGAATTTTGCTCAAGGCGGAATCTTTCGGTTGAAAGTCACCGAAATCGAAGGTCGCCCGGGAATGGAACTCTATCCAACTCTTGAGATTGGCCGAGCGAACACACGAACTGCCGCTTACCTTTCGCATGCTGCAGTCCCAGTTCAACTGACTCAGGAAGACTTCGATCAGGTCGCAGCAGCTAACTTTGTCACCAAAGTTATCTATGTTCCCGATCCGGAATTCCAAGAGTTAGCACTAGCTGGCGTTGACACCATTGTCAGCACTCGCCTCGACCCCGGTGTCGACCCGATTACCGAAGCAGATCGTCGCGGATCAATTCTTGCAATCGTAAGAATGGGTAACAAAGATCTTGAAGTACCTGGTTCCGACCCTGCTGTTGCAGCCGGTGGCCCAGCAATGATGGGTGGCGGAGTTTCAGATTACATCTCCGGCGTCACAGGTCCAAACTACGGAATGCCAATGACCGGAACTAACATCGGTCTGCCTGGTCCTCCTCATGTTCCACTTGGCGGACCTGCAGGATTGCAACGGTACGAAATGTACAACCACACTGCAATGCAAATTCCAACGCCGACTCAGCAAGTGGATGTCCACATGCGTCAGCGACCCGGACTAAGCTATCCATCACCAGTGAACAAAGTGATGATTGACGAAAGAACGATTCGACCGTCGAGAATGAACACTCAACCACCAGCCGACATGGTTCGTGGAGTTCTTCCTCCAGACTGCCCTCCCGGGCAACTCGGAAATCGATTCCGTCGCTAGTGCTCTTTAGAAATCTCACGAGCCGCGATGGCGAAAGTCATCGCGGCTCGTTTTTTGCACTTCACTTTGGAGTGGCAGAAAAAAATCAAGGACGACCTGTCCGTTCCAAATTCGCCAAGGGTCTGAACCTGATGTCGAAACTTAACGAGTAAAATGATGAAGCATTCCTTCGCAAACAACCTCATTCTGCTGGCTGTCATCTCAACTCTTGTGATGAGCGCGGCATCTGTATCAGCGCAACAGCGAGCTCGCCATCACTTAATCGATGGCAACATGGCCCCGGGATCCGCTGCCGATCACTATCGCCTCGGTAATCCCGCTCTGCGTGGACACGTTCAACCCGTTCGATTGATCACTCCCAAGGGAACAAATATCGAAGTTGGTACTGGAAATAGTTTTATTCAAACGAATGCTTCGAAAGCTTCACTGGCGATGCAAATCGGGCCCGTTTACAGGTTCAAATTGACCAATGTCCCTCGCTATGAAGGACAGGCTCTATATCCTTCGATTGAGCTCCTCAACCGCCTGAATCCGCCTCAAGGACTCGAGAACGAGTTTCCAGTCGAAGTCGTACTGACTCAGGAAGATGTTGTCGACGCGATGCGGGGTAGCCTCGTCACAAAAGTAATCTATCTGGAAAACCCTGAGAACGCCTTGCCTCAACGACACATGGCAGATCAGCAACCTTCAATCGATATTAGTGGTGCTCGAGACCCGTTGCGTGAAGCAGAACGACTCGGGCGTCCAATGGCAATCCTGAGAATTGGCTCGCGTATTCCTTTGGCGACTGATGAAGTCAACTTATTTAATTTTAACGCCCCCGAAGCGGTTCAACTGCCCGACCCAACACCGGATCCAGCGAAATAACAAATGGGCCTGAGGCCACGATGGGAACGTGATTCTTACTGAATCAGCCCAGCAACAATCGACTCTCAATTCGGAACAAGTAATGACACGTAAACAGAAACATTTCTCCGGTTTCCTTGCCGGCATTACAGTCATTGGAAGTTTAGTTTTCGGCGGTACTGATTCTCACGCGCAAGACGGATTCAACCGCTTGCTCAAGAGAGCCGCACTTCCTGAAAAACTCAACCCTTCCGTCGAATCGCTCGCCGACAACCAACTCCCATTGAAGATGGTCACATCCGATGCGGTTGTCCCTGGGATGGCGACTGCTGCCCGGATCACAACAGAAACCAACCCTGTTGTGGACAATTCTGCGACACTTGTTGCCGCCGAAAACGATCTACCCCGCCCTGCCCTACTCCACTCCTATCCCAAACCGATTGGATATGGAATGGTTTATCGAGGCCCCAAGTCCATCCAGGAGACTTCAAAACTTTCCACGCCAGATTTCACGGGATGGAATCCAAAAGCCAATCGGGATGAGTATGTCTTTGATGGCAACGATCGTGGTGCCAAAGTTTCGATCGGCGATGATTTAGTTGTCAATGGTTTGGAAACCGAAGATACCGTTGGACATTTCCAGACAGTTGATGGCCGTCGTCTGGTAACGCCCAGCAATCGTGTTGCAATCTACGCCCCTCGGTTTGGTGCCGTCCGTCGTATCGATGGCGTCTTCAATGCACGCCTCCGCCAACCGATTGGCTCCATAGAAGAAAAGACACCGATTGCCATGGCCAACGGCAATAATGAGACAGCAACATCCAATCAGCACGTGGCGCTAGATCAATTTGAAAACTCAAAGCGAGCCAGCGAGTTCGTCGACCGCACCCGCGGCGTACTGGCTGACAACATTGTCCATCTGCTCGGCACCCGCAACTCTTTCAAAGCCTACGAAAATCTGTCGTTGATTCGATTAGGGAAACACTCCAACAGTGAGTCGGCGCGACTCGATCTTGGAATCCAATCTGCTAACGTTTGGGAAGATAATCTTGGACTTCAAATCGCGGTAAGCAACACTGCTCCCGTCACAGTTGACAAAGTAAAATCAGCTCAACAGTTTGTGCATGTCGAAACTAAAGAAGGGTCTGACATCCTTCGGGTCACGAAAGTGGCTTCAAAGATTGCCGCTCGCACGGGCGATATCGTTGAATTCACGATTCGATTTGACAATCTCAGTGCCCGCGATCTGGCAGACGTGACCATCATTGATAACCTGACGCGCCGACTCGAGTACATGGCCGTCTCGGCGTCCTCCACCGTTGGTGCAGAATTCTCTCAAGAGAAAAATGACGGCGGTTCTTTAATGCTTCGGTGGAAACTCACCGAGGCACTCGCTCCCCAAAAAGGCGGACTGGTTCGATTTAAATGCCGAGTCAGGTAGTTCGTAAAGCCCGGCTTGAGACTGGGGAGTATCCGTTCCTGCGCTCTCAACTCAATTGCCTTTTTGCCCGGTTTTTTCCTCGGCCTTCAA
>JAALLA010000078.1 GCA_011087765.1 Pirellulaceae bacterium | reverse complement strand
GCTAACTTTTGAAAGCTTGGCGGGAGAATATTTCATTCTATTTCAACTGGGAGGACGATGGTTGGTAGGGGGGATTCTTGATTAACAAATTTATTATCAATGCGCGGGCACTGCCTCGGACGAGGGTGCTGCCTTTGTGAAACATAGGTTGAGTTTGACCGCGGGGAGCGAAAAAGAATTAAAATTCTTAATAAAAAAGATTACCGCTTTAGTCCTAAGTGCGTTTTAAAAGCTACGTTTCAATAAGAAAACGTTTTGCCCCCCATTTCGCGCTGATAACATGCCTGCTCGCAAATCAAAAAAAACCAAAAAACACCGGAAATACCGAGCTTTACGTTTGGTGGTCATGTGTTGCGCTGCTCAAGCGATTGGAATTTTCTGTTTCATTAACTGGTTCGAAAACGGCTTTTCAAAACACTGCGATGACGTTGCAGAAATTAAACATGGTGAAATAATCCAACGAGAAATCGTCAAAGCGGCCGTTGAAAAGAACGAAAGAGTTTCGAAACTCCTCAGCACCCTCTCTCGCAGTGATCGAGTCACCGGTCGGGAAAGGCAAAAGTGGACGCAGCAGATCGAAAGCTCAACCCTGAACTACATCGCCCATTTAAAGCGAACTAAACCTGAACAGGTCTCTCCCCATTCGTTTGTCAATTACCAATCAGTAAACCTGCGGGGTAGTTTGGCAGGCTCCGAAAGCCCAACCCATTACCCAACCAAGACCGCAGATTCAGAGACCGCACGCAACGAAGCAGACTCACTGCATTGGTCGTTGAAACGGGTAAATCGTCCGGTTACCCCCAACGTTCCAAAAGACTTCAAGGAATGGTGCAAGAACCCGATCGATCAATTTGTACTCAAGAAAATGCTTAATGCGGGCCTGACCCCCAATCCACCTGCAACACAGGCGAAACTGGCGAGGCGGCTTTCTTACGACATTACGGGTCTCCCCTTAACCGAAGTTCGTTCCAACTATTGGTTAGAAACGCAAGACCACAATCCGCAATCCACAATTACTTATGACGAATATGTTAACGAGTTGCTCGACAACGACGGGTTTGGCGAACACTGGGCACGGATGTGGCTAGACGTCGCTGGCTATGCCGACAGTAATGGCTATGAAGAAGATGAAATCAGAGAAAAATCTTACACCTACCGAGATTTCGTCATCTGGGCGATGAACAACGATCTCCCTTTTGACGAATTTGCTCGTTGGCAAATCGCGGGTGACGAACTCGCACCGAACAACCCCATGGCTGTCGCCGCCACCGGGTTTATGACAACCGCTCCTTACAATACGTTCCGACCCCAGGAATCCGAGCGGATGGATGAACTGGATAAATTGGTTTCTACCTATGGTTCCGCAATTCTTGGAATGAGTGTTGGATGTGCTCGCTGCCACGACCATTTTTATGACGAGATCTCAACCGAAGAATACTATCGCATGGTTGCCATTTTCTCAGAGACAGAACGAACCAGTGCCTATCTTGATTCCGAAAGCGGGAAAGGCTATCGAGAGTTTTACGATCTTGTCAAAGTTCGCCAGGACGAATTGGATAAGATGCAGTACCGTCGCTTGAGAGAAGACAGTATTGCCGATCTCGAAGATTTTACCGAAGAAGAGAAGAACATCCTGCGAAAACCAATCGACCCAGACGACCTTGAACAAGATCGCTTGATTTCGATTTGCAAGCGTTGCTTGGACTTTAACGATTCGTATCTTGACGACGATTTTGTTCCACTTCCCGAAGATGAAGAACGATACGAACAACTCAAAGCGGAAGTAAATTACTACAAGAGGAAACTTCCTGCATGCCCACCGCAAGGGCTTGCTTTACAGGGTAGCAAAATCTCTGAAACAGCGATTCTTGAGAATGGTGATTTAAAAAACAAAAACACCGGCGAACTGGTTGGACCGGGCTTTCTTGCGTGCCTGACTCCGGAACTGGACAACTGGGACGAAGACCAATGGAAACAGTGGGCCCCAACCGAAACCGACCCCCTTCCAAGATCTGCTCTAGCCACCTGGACGACCGACACCTCTCGTGGCGCCGGAGCAATCGTAGCGAGAGTTATCGTCAACCGACTTTGGCAACAGTATTTCGGTCGTGGACTTGTCACAACTGCTGGAGATTTTGGACTTGAGGGAGACACTCCAAGCCATGCCGAGTTGCTCGACTGGCTGGCGATGGAATTGATCGATCACAACTGGAGTCTCAAACATATTCACCGACTGATCCTTTCGAGTGCCACCTACCGTCAAGACTCGAAGGTGACTTTGGATCACATGGAACTTGATCAAGAAAACATCTACCTTGGTCGATTCAAGTCGCGCCGAATTACATCGGAAATGATGAGAGACTCAATGCTTCTAGCGGCGGGCAATCTCAACCCAACCATGTATGGCCCCGCGGTCATGCCGCCAATTCCGCGCGACGCCGTTTTCAACACCGAAAAAGGCCCGGAAGAAACCTGGCCGATTGATTATGAAATTGACCGTGAGGCACTATGGCGGCGAGGCATTTATGTTCTTCTCAGGAGAACGATGCCAGTTCCAGTCCTTAAACTGTTTGATGGAACCGACGGAAGTTTTTCCTGCCAACAGCGGAAAACATCAACGCTTCCTACTCAAGCATTAGCCCTATTCAACTCACCCTTCGTAACCCGGCAGTCGAGATTCCTCGCAGAGCGAATTCTTCAAGCCGAGTCTCAACCTGAGAAACAAGTTCAACTTCTGGTACGCCTGACATTAGGCCGACAGGCAACATCTTCCGAAATCTTGAACTTCGTAGAGTTTTTATCGGAAAAACCCGCGCAAACTGAATATCGCTGGAAAGAGAAAAATTTAGAGGCGCTGTGCCAGGTTCTGTTTATGTCGAATGAATTTTTCTATATCAACTGAGACAGTCTTCTGATTCGATTGAAGAAAACAGGTCGCTCGCTTAGCCCCGCGGCTCACTTTGGAAAACGGTCGGGATGCGGCCAAACTTGAAAACCACTTGGGCAATCGTCTCCAGCCAATTCAACCCACTCAAAACTCCCTCCTTTTTTAAGAGTGATTTCGTCTCATGAGTGATTTAAATCAATCAATGAAAGCCATTCAACGACGTGAATTTCTCAAAAGAAGCGGCGGCGGATTTGGAATGCTGGCTCTATCTTCCCTTCTTAACCCGGGCCAGGCTCTCGGCAAATCTACCCCCATCTCTGTTCCAAAAATTGGAAAAGCAAAGTCTGTCATCTGGCTATTCATGAACGGGGGTCCATCGGGGTTAGACCTATTCTCCCATAAGCCAGCACTCGACAAATGGCATGACAAACGTTTTCCCGGTAGCATCGAGACGTTGTTTCCTCATCCTGGCCCAATCATGAAGTCGCCGTTCAAATTCCAACGACACGGCGAGTCTGGCTTGCCGGTGTCGGAACTTTATCCGAACATCGCCAAACACGTCGACGACATTGCCTTTCTAAACGCCTGTTCGTGCCATTCACACAACCATGTACCCGCCTGCTATATGGTGAACTGCGGCATTTCTCGGATCGGCGCTCCCTGCCTTGGCTCATGGGCGAGCTATGGCTTGGGTTCCGGCAACCAAGACCTGCCTAGTTTCGTCGTGATGTACGACCACCGCACGGCTCCTGAAGGTGGTGCCAATCTCTGGGACGCGGCTTATCTCCCTGGAGAAAATCAAGGTGTTCCGTTTCGCGCTTCGGAACAACCGATTCTTTATCTGAATCGAGACAAAAACATTTCCTCAACCAGCCAGCAAAAACAACTGGCGATGCTGCAGAAAATGAATCACTGGCATGCCAACCAAAACCCCAATCAACAGGAATTACTGACACGCATCAACAGTTTTGAAACCGCTTTTAAAATGCAAATGACGGCTCCAAAAATTGTCGACACTTCAAACGAAACAGCAGCAACGAAGAATCTTTATGGCATTGATGTCGAAGAATCAAAAATATTCGGCACTCAGTTACTGATGGCTCGGAAGATGGCAGAGCAGGGCGTACGGTTCATTCAAATCTACCATGGCGGTTACAAAAACAACTGGGACAGCCATGGTGGATTAGAAAAAGCCCACCGCAACCTATGCATGGAAACAGACAAACCTATTGCGGGACTCCTACAGGATCTCAAGCAACGGGGATTACTGGACGAGACATTAGTCATTTGGGGAGGCGAGTTCGGGAGAACACCAACGTCTCAAGACCAAAATGGCCGGGATCACAACCCCTACGGATTTACCATGTGGATGGCAGGCGGGGGAGTCAAACCTGGAATCGCTTATGGTGAAACGGACGAACTCGGATACAAGCCCGTCGAAAACGAAGTGACCATGCATGATCTTCATGCGACGATTCTCCATCTTCTAGGACTCGACCACGAGGCCCTGACCTATCGATTTGGTGGTCGCGAACAAAGCCTCGTAAACGGCTTAGGACACGTTGTCAAAGACTTGCTCGCGTAAACCCCTTTATACGACCAAGCTTAGAGACCCAATCCAATTTTCTTTGGCGGGTACTTCTTAAACGTCCTTAAATGGGCTTTCAGTTGCCCACCGATCGTGGCTAGCCAGGCATTCCTTCGATGCCCCACCGTCGTTTGTTCTTTGGGATCGATATACAAATTAAATAACCAAGGAGCGAGGCCCAAATCCACCAGCAACGACATGTCGATATAGAGGTTTTTAGATTTGGGTAAGATCACCTTGGTATGCAATTTATACTCGCGCATCCTAATCGCTGTTTCCACGGTCCCCCACCAAAAATAAATTGACTCACGATTCGATTTACCCTGGTCGGTAAGTAGATACGACGACTGGTCGATAAAGTCATAAAATCGATCGTCGGGCAGTTTATCATAAGAGATTTCCGCCAACTTAAGCGCTGTCCCAAATAAATCCATCAGATCAAAAACATCATCACTCTCCTGCCCCGGAGCGATCATCCCTTTCCAGTAAGCGATTCCGGGAACCCTTACCCCCCCTTCAAAAGTAGTTCCTTTGGCACCACGAAATGGCGTGTATCCGGAATCCGGCCACGCGTCCATCTGTGGACCATTATCGCTGGTCACAAAGACAAATGTATTCTCCAGCAGGCCTTCGTCTTTTAGCGTTTCCATGATCGTGCCAATATGCATATCGACTTCCCAGACATTGTCTTTGTAAGCATATTTAGCTTTACTTTTGCCAGCGTAATCCGGGTTGGGAAAATTATCACAATGGACTTTCATAAAACAATGCTCAAGAAAAAAGGGCTTATCCGATTTGGCAAGCTCTTTGATTTTGGCGACTGTGAAATCCGCCAGGACTTGATCGGCTCTGCCCATTTCTTCGGTTGATTTGATTGCCGAAACGTTGGTTGTCTTGCCACCTTTAAAACCGTGAACGAGATTTAAATTGGCCCCGATCTCGTTATATGCTTTCAGCAATTCTGGATTAAGAACCAAATCCGGATATCGGCGGGCATCAACACTCTGGGAGATCTCTTTCTGTGCAGGATAGAAACCAAAAAACTCATCAAATCCAACATCCTGAGGTCGCATCCCCACCGCTTCGCCAATGTGCCATTTCCCCGTCAAATTCGTCGTGTATCCGGCATCGCTGAGTAGCTTTGCCAGGCTTAATTCATCCGCCCAGGGATTCTTAGTAATTTTGTCCCCCGCCAAGATTGGCCGCGTTAATCCGGTTCTTACCGGCAGTCGACCCGTCAAAATTGCACTGCGTGTTGGTGTGCAGGTGTGCTGTGAATAACAAGATGTTAAACGCAAACCCTCGCGTGCGAGCCGATCGATATTTACAGTAGCCGCGCCAATCGCTTCACCACCGCCGTAACATCCCGGATCTCCGTATCCCATATCATCAATAATGATCCAGACAATATTTGGACGCTTTCCCGTTTTGGCTTTCAACTGGGCTAACTTATTCTCGGCCAGCTTATCCTGCTCCGGACGTGGAATGGGAGCTTCAAAATTGGAAGCAAAGGGAACCGCTCGATTGAATTTTTGTGCGACAACACAAGTCGGCAACAAGCAGACAAGCAACAACACGATCGAGAATTTAGTTTTCATGTGACCTTCCGATCAATTAGTATTTATTTAAGAGCCTCGCCAGGCTGCCGTTTGCAAGTCCAATACTCGCCGAGCGTTATTTCAAATCGACATTCATTTTATTTATTTTACCCTGAAATTCAAAAGGGCGAAGGTCCGCGTAGTTGAGTGAAACCGTCGATCCTAAATCAACTCCTACGTCAAATGTCTCACTCGCCGTAAACACACCGGGAACCGTGCGCTTGAGCTTTAACGTTCCCACACCTTTGCCGTCGACCTTAATCACCACGGTCCCCGATTTTCCGGGGCCGGGAATTTTCGTTTCCACCTCAATCTGATGTTTACCGGCCGCGATCGGCTCATCAGTCGTTAATTTATATTGCTCAATAATCAACATGTTGTAGAGATACGTTAAATAACCATCTTGCAGGTAAACGGTGATTCCGCCACTCGCGCCACCGAGTGCGTACAGAACACCATTCGCGTTATCCCCAATCTCAATATCCATGAAGACGCGGTTGTTCTGCTTTCCTAAACCGGGCGCCATAAACTCAGGCATCCGCCGTGTGCTCTGATTAAACTCCCAACTGGTGTAAGACGTTTTTACTCGGTCTTTTGGATGAATCCTCAGCCAGTCGCCGGCCCCGATTGGAAAATCTTGATTTTCTGCCGCCAGCTCCAAGAATTCACTCTTTAGAGCCTCCAGTTTTTCTGGCATGGCCGCTGCCAAGTCATTCGCCTGAGAAAAGTCATTCTCGAGGTGGTACAACTCCCAAACGTCCTTTGCTGAATCCCATTTTGCAATTCGCGGCACCGACAATGGTGTATTCCATGGAATCAGGGGACCAAAGGTGCAGGCCATCCAGCCATCTTTGTAAATCGCTCGGCTTCCGTTGTTGTCAAAGAACTGAACTTCCTTTCGCGATGGAGCATTCGCCTGATCAAAAGTGTAGGCCAGGCTTATTCCATCGAGAGCTATTTGCCGATGGCCGTTCACAACCTTCGGTGGATTGATCTCGAGAAGTTCATAAATCGTTGGTGCGATATCAATAACGTGGTGAAATTGGGTTCGGATCTCATCGCTTGGCTTAATCCGCTTCGGCCATGAAACCACCATTGGATTCCGAGTACCACCGAAATAAGATGCCAACTGTTTTGTCCCTTTGAACGGCGTACCTCCTGCCCATGCCCATCCGGCATGATACATGTTGTCAACCTTAGACGAACCTAAAGCATCGAGACCGCCAATCTTATCGAGCGCTGTGATTTGCTGCTCAAACGTATTGGGAATATTGTTTTGAGCGAGCAACTCACTAATCGATCCTCGCTGTCCCTCAGCACTCGAGCCATTGTCGCCCCAGATGTAAAAGACGATGGTATTTTCTCGCAGGCCGCGTTCTTCCAGTCCGTCAACCAACCTGCCAACCTGCGCGTCAGTGTGCTCAACATAGCCCGCAAACGTCTCCATCAGCCGCAATTGAAATGCCCGCTGTTTCTCAGGAATACTCTCCCACGATTCCAGCGTTTTATCGCGGGGAGTTAACTTTGTCCCTGGAGGAATAATCCCCATTTTCAGTTGCCGCTGGTAGACACGCTCACGATAGGCATCCCAGCCTTCATCAAATTTCCCTTTGTATTTGGCGATCCAGTCAGGAAAAACTTGATGCGGGCCGTGCACGCCGCCAGGCGCCCAGTACATCAGGAAAGGCGAGTCCGGTGAAAACGATTGGCGATCGTCAAGCCAATGCAAAGCCTGATCAACAAGGTCGTTCGTCAAATGATAAGTATCTGTTTGTGGAGGTTCGATCTGATCCAGATTCCGGACGAGCCGAGGCTCATACTGCGAAGTTTCACCAGCTAGAAATCCATAGAAATGCTGAAACCCGTAGCCGGTTGGCC
Source organism: Pirellulaceae bacterium (assembly GCA_011087765.1). Classification (GTDB taxonomy): domain Bacteria; phylum Planctomycetota; class Planctomycetia; order Pirellulales; family Pirellulaceae; genus Mariniblastus. The sequence goes on along the minus strand of JAALLA010000078.1, from coordinate 10,755 downwards.
AGCGATCCATTGGCCCGACTGCCGAGGTTTCTAGCGTTGGCGTATTGTGCCATTTCCCAAAAGCACTGGTCATGTACCCATATTGCTTAAGAACTTCAGCGAATGTTGCAGCTTCTTTCGGAATAATTCCAGTGAATCCATCAAACGCCACCGCCCGTTCGGCAATCGTTCCCGAACCAACACGGGTCTGGTTACGTCCAGTCAAAATTGCGGCACGCGTTGGTGAACAAAGAGATGTCGTGTGGAATGTGTTGTATTTAATTCCTTCGGCGGCCAAGCGACTAAACGTTGGCGTATGAACCTCGCCGCCAAACGTTTCAGAAACACCAAAACCAACGTCGTCCAGCAGGACAATGAGAACATTCGGTGCACCGTCAGGAAGACGTTTAACAGGTGCCGGCCATTTCATGGTCGAATCCTGCATACGAGGTTTGACGATGCTGTCCATCGGCTGTGGAGGGAAGGGCAGGACGGAGCCGTCCTTTGGAATGTCTTGCGAATACGAATGCGACGAAACCAAAAAGAAACAGCAGGCGCAAACAACAATCCCGCGGATTAGCCTGCGATTCGCAAGAAGACTCGACATATTGCACCTTTGCTCAGGGCCTAATTAGTTAATGTTTTGGGATACTGTGAACCAGTGACTGGGAAAACTTTACTCTTCCATGCAAATCACCGGCAGAAGTTCTTTCCCCATCATAACAGTTTCTTTTTCTTTTTAACTGCATGAGCACCAATCAAAAATCAAATTTCTTATTACCAGCAAAATTATCGAAACGCTACTGACCAGAAAACGCCGCTTTAGACAGGAGTTATTAACCTTATTTAATTTGACAAAACTGCATTCCACGTCGAGGGATACTGGCCCTATGTATTGCTATACTGAGTTCATGAACAAAAAAACATGCCTCGCTGGAGTTCACTTGCTTTGGCCCGTCGTTCTCTTGGCGCTCTTCGCAATCGTGCCCCCTCCTTCGAACGGTGCGTTGCAACAGGAGGCGGCCTCCGAGCCAATTAAATTGGTCGACATTTCTTCGGTTGAACCAGATCTGAGGATTCCGGCCCTGACTTCCGGCACCCCGCTTAGTGCCGGGACACGTTTCCAAGAAGTGCTGCCCACACTGCAAACGACAGACATTCACCACGTCGTTTATCTTCCGACGGACTGGACACCAACGGGCAGCTATCCCGTGATCGTCGAGTACGTTGGAAATGGCAACTATCGAAACAGCTTTGGAGATGTCTGCACGGGAAAAGTCACTGATGGAAAACTTGGCTATGGCATCTCAGGAGGAGAAAAATACATTTGGGTTTGCCTGCCTTTCATTAACAAAGAGCAAACGAAAAACGCCATCACTTGGTGGGGCAATTCCCCCGACTATAATCCGCGACCGACCGTTGATTATTGCAAACAGGTCGTGCCGTGGATTTGCCAACAGTATGGTGGCGACCCAACCCGAGTAGTGCTCGCCGGATTCTCCCGAGGTGCGATTGCCTGCAATTTCATTGGACTCTACGACGACGACATTTCTAAACTCTGGAGAGGTTTTGTCGCCTGCAGTCACTACGATGGTGTCTCCAATTTTGGATTACCTCAGGGCGATCGTAAATCAGCCCAACAGCGATTAAACCGACTCGGTCAACGACCTCAGTTTATTTGCGCTGAAACAATTCCCGGTAAACAATCAATCGAATCCACCCGAAGCTACCTACAGTCGACCGGCGTTGCGGGAAAGTTCACATTTCAGTCAACAGGATTTCGCAACCACAACGACAGTTGGATTCTCCGGCCGAGCCCTTCGAGGAAATTGCTAAGAACCTGGGTTGAACAATTGGTCCAACAAGAACTATCGAATCACTAACGAAAATTGCTTTCGTATGCTTCGACTGCCGCGACTAACTCGACCATCCCCGGCGAACTGGCTTCGGCAGCAACCTGAAATCCCAGTTCATTTAAAACCCGAGTGATCTTGGGGCTTAGACTGACCAGTTTCGCCTGTCTCAAATCCTCTCTAAACAACGCGACCGTCGCCTTCGCGATCGCACCACTCGTGATCGTCACCCAGTCCACTTTTCCAGCTTGCAACAACAATGGCACTTCTGGTTGAGGATCGACAATGTCTTGACTTTGGTAGACGACAATCTCTCGAAAGTCGCGTTGGGCGTCCGACAGACACTGCCCTAAAACGGCGCTGCCACGATTCCCCCTGAAAATCATCACCTTTTCCGTTTCAACAATGTCGGATAACTCTGACCCTAAACTCTCGCTGTCAGCGGTTGCAGGTACTAAATCAACAGTTTTTCCTGTCAGGGAATGAAACAAGTCGGCTGTCGTTTGCCCGATGGCAGCAACCCGACTGACCGGAGCTTTCTCAACCGCCCCAAACACTCGCTCGATTGCCTCAATCCCAAATCGGACCGCGTTACGGCTAACAAAGACCAACCACTCAAAATCGCCGATTTGAGAGACGGAGTCGATTAAATCTTGTTGATTTTCGGCAGAGGAAATCTCAATGACCGGGTGACGACCGGTTTTCGCCCCCTTTGCTTCAAATAGTTCACACAAACTTCCGGACTGACGATCCGGCCTGGTAACCAACACAAACTTGCCGGAAACCGAGTTTTCGGGCGTTTTTTGTGGCTCGGAGCCGCCAAAAGCAGGGGGTTGGGGAGGATTGATCATAAAAACAAAGGAAAAGAGGGTAAATTAGTGCTAGACAAAAACCCGATAACTCGCGATATTGTTTGATTCTCAAATTTCAACGCAGCCACGTCAACAGATTTATAGACAAATGCCAAATACAGCAAGCGCCAGCAAGCGTCTCCGACAAACTAAAGTCCGTCAAGCTCGCAATAAAGCGACCAAAACGGCGATGAAGTCCCAAATCAAAAAGGTTCTGTCCCTTGCCTCTGAAGGCAATGTCGAACAGGCTGAAGTCGAGTTCAAACTCGCAGCGAAGAGATTAGACCGAGCTGGCGCCAAGGGCGTGATTCACAAGAACGCTGCTGGTCGACAAAAGTCACGGCTTCAACGAGCCATCAAAGCAGCTAAAAAGTAGTTAGCTGCGTTCCGGGGTCGCCCTTTACGGCTAGGTCCGTTAGACCGAACTCTCTTGCGAAGGCGACCCTGCAAGAATGAGCAATCGATTGCAGTATGAGCATCCAAGATGCTCATACTTGGATGCACATTCCTATCTCTTGCTTCGATTTTCTTCTCAGCCGGCGACGCTTTCGCCGCCACCTTGCTGATCAGAGCTCTTAAGCCAATTAACGTCCCCGAGCAAATTAACGTCCCCGCTTAGGTTTCGCATCGAATCCGCCTCTCCTAGGCTTTTTCGAAGCCTTTCCCTTTTTCGAAGCCTTCCCTTTGTTCTTTGAACTGCTCTTTGAACCACGATCCCCCTTTTTAGGAGCCGCCTTCCGCGTCCCACGCACCACGGTCTTCTTCCCTCCGCCAGTGCGGCTTGAGGTTTTCCCAGAAGCTTGCTTGCCACCTTTTTGCTTTTCTGTTTCTCCATCTTCGGAGCGGGCTTTTATCTTTTTCCTCTTCACCGGGCGACGTCTTTTTTTCAAAGGCTCTGAGGACGGTGCTTTTTTCAACAACTTAATCTCGGCAGATGTCAACGCACGGTGAGCTCCCCGCGGAAGTTCACCCAACCGGAGCGGCCCAATGGAAACACGTTTAAGCGTCCTTACCTTATGACCAATCCCAGCAAGCATACGACGGATTTCTCGGTTTCGCCCTTCCGCCAAGACGATCTCCAGCCAGCATCCTCCGGTCGCCCGTTTCAAAAATTTGGCCTTTGTCGCTCGGGCCAAACCTTCAGCAATATAGACGCCCTCCTCTAACTTTCTCAGATCCGCCGCCGCGGGTATCCCGACAACTTGAACGTGATATTTCTTTTCAACTCCATAACTTGGGTGGGTCAATTGATTCGCTAATTCGCCATCGTTGGTGACTAAAATTAAGCCCTCGCTCGATTGATCCAGACGTCCAACATTGTACACCCGTTTGTCGGTTTTGATTAAGTCGATAACACGAGGGCGGCCCGACGGATCGCTACTGGTCGAGAGAATTCCCGGAGGTTTGTTGAGAATGAAATATTGCAGGCGTTGGACCGTCAGCTTCTCTGCATCGACGTAAATTTCCTGTTTATTGGGATCTACTTTGACACCGAGCGTGGTAACGACTTGCCCGTCAATTTCAACTCGCCCTTCTTCGATAATCAGTTCACATTCCCTGCGACTGCCAATCCCTGCCGAGGCCATCACCCGCTGCAGCCTAAGTCGTCCGTCTTTGGGTTTTGACGACCTCGCAGTCGAGCCTGATTTCTTTGCGGGCTTGCGCTTATCGGCCGGTTTACCGCGTCCGGTTGCCTTTCCGGTTGGCCTAGAACGGACTGGAGCTTTGCCGCTGGATTTCTTCTTCGCCATCGTGAATCACTTCCCTTAGCGCACACAAGCGCCGAACCATATGTTAATTAGGAAACCAAGTGTAGTACCAATCCGGTCCGTGTATACGTCCAATCTGGCTTCAATTGAGAAAATTAGAATGGTTGTCTGATATCACCGCTATCGCTGAGAATTGAATTGGTTATACCAAATGCCGGTTATACCTAGTGCCGGTCCAACGGAGTGCCAGTGAGATATGGGCACGGCACTGCCCGCACCCCAATACTTACTCTCAAGCAAACGACCTCGAGGAACCAACTGACAGTGGAAGACGAAATCGAGGAAATAACGGCCTATCATGAGGCTGGGCACGCGGTAATGGCAGCGGCACTTGGCGGACGGATTATCCGCGTGTCCATCGAACCGCCAGAAGATGACGGTTTGAAGCGATTTGGTGAATCAATTGTAAGCTGGCCCCCATCAACCGATGCAGCGATCTACGAAGTCGAACTCAAGGTCAGCCTCGCAGGACCAGTCGCCGAGCTAATCTACCGTTCGGAACAAATGGCCATTGAGGCGGTTCCGGAATTTGCCGCCGACTGGCAACGGGTTATCGAATCCGCAGCACACCTCAAGGCAACAAGACGTGAACAACGACAATTAATCTCCAAAGCTGAATTTTGGGTTCGAGATTTTTTCAATCGGACCCGCAACTGGGCCGCCGTCGGTGCAGTCGCCGACGAACTTTTAGCTCATTATACGTTGGAGAATGAACAGCTTGAGGAAGCCGTTGCGTTTTGGATCGATTCCCACGGCCAATAACTGAACCAATTTCGATTCCACGCCCGGCTACGATCGCCAGAGAAGATCTACTCAGTTGAGAATTTGATTGAGGCCATCCAAGCGACTTGAAATATTCCGCAGCATCTCTTGCTCGAGAGAAAAATCACGTCCCATTGGAATCCAACCTTCGTTGGGGCTCGCCAAAACTCCTGCTACCGAATCGCGATCGAGTGAGTTATCAAATCGAAGCTGCCCCTGCGTGGTTGCCCCTACTGGTTGCTTAAGATCCTCTAACTCCTTAAACACTCTCACATCAATTTGATAAGCGTTGCCAGTTGGAATCACGCGAATTTTCGCAAACCGCCGAACCGTTTGAAGTGTCGCATGCAGTCGCTCAAAACCACGAGTGGAATCTTTCTGCCAGGGTTCGCCCAACGTACTGCCAATTTTGGGATGAGTTTCAATCCATCCCTCGGACATAATGCCATCCAAAACGCGAATACGTTCCTCGCGATAGATCTTGAAATAATTATCAACTTCATCACTTACTTGTTCCATTACGACCCAGCGATCGACCATCGGAACAACCATCGGATTCTGCACAGGGGCATGCCCCATTAGATTTGACGATTTTTCGTCGTACCGAAATAAGCGACAGCCAATTTGGCAACTGAGCAACACCAATAGCAGCGTCAGAAACGCTCGCCGGGCGGTTACTTTTATTCGATGGTGTCGCTGCAAACTCAAAACCCAATCCCCTTATGTCATAAATTTCGCGGCGTAGTGTGCGAGATTTATGATTTAGGAGCAATGCCAGGTTTGCTAGCAGGACAGTTCAACCAGCCTGTTTTTTGAACCTATCGGCTGGAAATTGGCTTATTTATTGAGTTGACCACCGTAATCATTCGTTGGGTCACGATAATTTGAGTGCAGATGATCCAGCGGATCGCCGCCTAAATCTTGGCAGGCGTATTCAATAAGCAGGGAAGGGGACTGAATTCGATAAGAAATATCGCTTTTGGGATTTCGATTTCCATTCCAGGCAAAGCTCATTTGATTCAGCTCTGAGCGAATTTCTTTCATTCGTTTTTTGGACTGCTTGGGAGGGAGATCGCCGACCCATTGTTCAATCAGATTCATCAAAACTCCCTGCTGCGTCTCAGTCAATAACTGACAAGGCAGGCCCTGTGGAACCGGAACAAAATCATCGCGTCCGGGACCGGCAACAATCCGGGCTCGCTTAGATTGCACAACCGCCTTTTTAACTTGCTCGTCCGTCAGACTCATCGCCAATTGATGTGCCATTTCCGTTTCGTTCTTGAATGGTCGGTATTCGACATCGCCGATCCTGAAAGCTTGCGGTTGCGTGCCAATGAAACTCGGCGACATTGTCATTTTCCTACCTTGAATAGAAATATTCGCTCCGACATGATGACCATCTAACTGGAAACACCATGGCTTTGTTTTTGACGGCATGCCGAAAATTACAATGGCAAAATTCTCAGTCCCAAATCCTCGTCTCGGCTTGCCATCCCTTAAAAGCTGGTCGTCGGCGAGCATGATGCTCTGCATTTTGTCAAACCCCTGACGACTCAGCAAACTCCCCATCAACGCACACGCTTTTTCAATTTGTGATTTATTTAATTCAGACAACTTAATACCGTCTGCGTCGTTTCGGGCAGGTAAATTCGTCCACTCCCTCCGCCTCTCACTGGCAAGGTCACCAAGACATTTTGATTTTTGTTCCTCGTTTAACGAACCCAGAAATTGATCAGCTAAGGTTACGATCGAATCAACTGAGTGATCTGCAGCAGACGGATCATACGTTCCAACAATGAAACTGGCATCCGACACAAAATCATCTCGACTCACCGCCCCTTTGGATTCCTGCGCTGAGCACATCGAACCTCCAATTAAGAAACTGAGGCAAACTAAAAACAACCAACAACGAAATATGCAAAGAGTAGCCTTCATTCATCGACCTCTGTAAAAAGGAGTTTGTACGAGAAAGGAGTTTGTGCGTGAGTTTTCTTGAGTGTCAGTGGCGCTCACGAAATCGACAACCGCGAATCTGGATTTCAAAAATCAACCAACTTCAACAATAGACGGATCATAGTCCTCGGGCGGAACAAAGCCAAGACAATTCATCGCAGTGGCCGCTAGACTACTGATCCCGAGATCCTGCTCTCCCCCTAGTCTGAGATTGGCTTTACCCGTGGAATCATAGATATAACAGGGCACGGGGTTGAGCGTATGGCTGGTTTTAGGCTTGGGATTTCCACTTGCGTCCAACTTTAAATTACCGTCTTTTCCCACCTCAAACATTTCATCTGCGTTGCCATGATCCGCAGTCACAATCAAAATCCCCCCTGTTCGATCGATCGCCTCCTTCAAACGACCGACACATAGATCAACGCACTCAACAGAAATTTCAACCGCCAATAGATCCCCCGTGTGCCCAACCATGTCACCGTTGGGATAGTTAACGCGTATGAAATCGTGCTTACCATTATTAATCGAATCGAGGATCACGTCCGTAATCTCGCCACCCTTCATCCAGGGACGTTGCTCGAATGGTAGTAGGTCGGATTTAATCTCGACATAATCTTCTGCCGAGTCGTCGAACTTGCCACTGCGATTCCCATTGAAAAAATAGGTCACATGACCATATTTCTGAGTTTCGCTGACAGCCAGTTGAGAAATTCCAGAACTGGCAAGATACTCACCCATTGGCCGATCGATCGCTGGTGGTGTCACCAGAAATCGTTTCGGAATTTCAAGGTCGGCATCATACTGCATGATTCCAGCGAACTTCACATCCGGGACTCCACCACGGTCAAACGTGTCGAGTTCGGGCTCATCAAAGGCCCGAGAAATTTCCATTGCTCGGTCGCCTCGGAAATTAAACAGGATCACACTATCACCGTCGACGATTGGCCCAACCGGTTTCCCATCTCTCACGACAACAAACTCCTTGAGATCCTGATCAATCACACCGGGAGTTTCTGACCGCAGGGTTTCGACTGCAATTTTTGCCGAATCAAACTCACGTCCAACACCTTTCACATGCACATTCCAGCCACGTTCCACCATTGGCCAATCCGCATTGTATCGATCCATCGTGATATATAACCGTCCACCTCCCGAAGCAATTGCATAGTCAAAGTCACCGGAATCATTGATTTCGGCAAGCTGTTTCTCCAGAGCTTCGATGTAAATCAAAGCAGAAGTTGGGGGAACATCGCGACCATCCAACAAGGTGTGGACGCGAACTTTACGTATCCCTTGCTCATGAGCTTGCTTCAACATAGAAGCTAAAATATCAACGTGAGAGTGAACATTGCCATCGGAAAGAAGGCCGAGCAGATGAAGGGAGTTGTCTCCAAGTGATCCGGTGAGCTCCTGCCAGGTTTCTCCCTGAAACATCTCCCCGGACCGCACCGCATTTTGAACTAACAAAGCCCCTTGATCAAAAACACGCCCAGCACCGATCGCGTTGTGGCCGACTTCACTATTACCCATATCGTCATCCGACGGCATCCCTACCGATCGACCATGAGCCCGAAGCATTGTGTACAAAGAGTTAGCCTTGAGTTGGTCGAGATGAGGGGTGGCTGCTTTTGCAACCATATCGCCAGGATCTCCATGACCAATTCCAACCCCGTCCATAATGACAAGAACGACAGGGCCTTCGGCTCCAGAAAATGACGGGTGCTTGGTAAGTGGATTCATAGCGTTTGTGATTTAGTTAAAATATTCGGAAAATCGAACTCGCAACGCTTCTCGCGCACGATGTAATTAACCGCCATTGTAGGGATCTCAGAGAAATTCGGGAGGGTCGCGTGGTTGAAAAACAAGCTTCCCAAACGAATTTATCGAACCAAGGCACGATACAACAAATCGCCAGAGCCTCAAAAGTGATCATTTTACATGGAAAGCTCAATCCCATCTAATTTGCATCTCTCTTTCAGGCATTTTTGATTCGAGTATTTCTGTTTTGGGAATAGCCAGTCCACTAGAACGGATCAAACTTTTGGACGACAATTCAGCCTTGAAATTCGTTTCGTTACTCCACTTAAAAATTGACACTTTTTGGCGACTTCGATGGCAAAAGTAAAACCACTTGTTTTTGATTACCGCGGCTCATTAATTCCAGAAAACGGCATCACTGACGACCAAATCCAGCAACTCAGTCCAGCGCTTGAGTCGGCTCGAAATGAGATCCTTAAAACTGATGTTGAACTATTTGCATCTCAGGACAACGTTCCTGAAGAAAAACAGCCACTCGATGCTGGCTTTTTTGAAATGCCAGAGCGAATTCTTGATGAGTACCAGTCGAATCGCCCTGACAGTGAACTCGGGCGGATCCTTGACACCGCCGCACGCTTGAGAGAACGCGTCGACAAAGTCGTCGTTCTGGGAATTGGCGGGTCCTACATGGGGGCTCGTGCTTTAATGGAAACCTGTTGCCAGCCTTATTTCAATGAGCTTACTCGCGCCGAACGAGGCGGACGACCGCGGATGTACTTTGAAGGTAACAATGTTGATAACGATTGGTCACAAGGACTTCTGGAGTTTTTAAAAAACCACTCTCAGGGTGACGGACCGGAAGGTAAGTGGGCGATCGTCGTTATCAGTAAGAGTGGCGGCACGCTTCAGACTGCCGCAGCATTTCGGCCATTCCTCGCAGCGCGCGAAACTCAGGTAGGCACTGCAACTCTGCCAGACTATGTCGTACCCGTCACTGGCGAATCGGGAAAACTCGAAAGTTTGGCAGATGAGATTGGCTGCCGGGATCGTTTCCTAGTTCCTGACGGGGTAGGGGGGAGGTTCTCCGTTCTTTCCGCGGTTGGCCTACTGCCAGCGGCAATTCTAGGAATTGATATCGTCGCGCTCCTCGAAGGAGCCGCATCGATGAACAGTCAATTCCGAACACAAGCCCTTGGTAGCAATCCAGTACTCGACTACGTCGCGGTCAATCATCTCCTTGAAAAAGAACGGGGTGTCGTCACCAGAGTTCTGTCGGTTTGGAGTAAATCGCTGGAGTCAGCTGGATTTTGGTATGACCAATTACTGGCCGAAAGCCTCGGTAAATTCGAACGTGGAGCCCTTCCGTTGACTTGCTTAAATTCGCGCGATCTCCACTCGCGTGCCCAGCAACATCAGGAAGGGGCGCGAGACAAAGTGATGAACAATGTGATCGTCGACCATTGGCGCTGTGACCCACTCCCGATCGGCTCAAGCCAGCGGAATCAGGATCAACTCAATGAACTATCTGACAAAACACTGCCGGAAATCATGTCCGCCGCGATTGCCGGTACCAATCAGGCCTACCTCGACGACAATCGCCCAACGACCAATCTCCACTTTCCCGCGGCCGATGAGACAAGCCTTGGTCAATTTTTTCAAATGATGATGTTGGCAACGGTCCTCGAGGGTCGGTTGCTCCAAATCAACCCGTATGGCCAACCGGGGGTTGAGAAATACAAAGTCAACATGAACCGAATATTGCGAGAACCCGTAGCAAAATAGTCCACCATGGTCGAATTTATAATTGCGAGCCACTAAAATCGGGAGGGG
>JAALLA010000077.1 GCA_011087765.1 Pirellulaceae bacterium | reverse complement strand
GAGACCGTATTGAATGTTAGAGCAGTTTGCGATCTCTTACGAATAGATTTTCTTCCAAAATCAAAAACGGTTGAGATCCCAACTAAAGGAACCCTCGAAAACACAAACTAGGTTTTCCGCGAATTCGGATTATTTGTGCGAGTCACGACGGAGCCCTTTTCGTAAAAAATAAATTGCAAAAAACGAACACATCATTTCATGAAAGAGAACCGTGAATTTTTTCAATAAGTCCGTCATTACAGTTTTGGTCACCGCTGTTTCGGTGATTCCTTTTGGAATCCAATCAGGCTTCGCTCAGGAAGCCGATGCTGCTCCGGATTTCACGATTGGTTCGAAAGCCCCCGACCTCGATATCGAGTTCTGGGTTAGCGATCGTAATGGCCTCCTCCCACACACAACAAAAATTGAAAAAGGGAGTGTGTATGTTGTTGAATTCTGGGCCACCTGGTGCGGACCGTGTATCGCGGCAATGCCCCACATCTCTGCTCTGCAAGACAAATATTCAGACGACAATGTCCAAATCATTAGCGTTAGCGATGAAGACATCGACACCGTCACTAATTTTCTCGAGCGTCCTGTAGCGGGCGACTCCGACGGCAAAACCTATGGCGATCTCACCAACAATTACTCTCTGACAGTTGACCCAGATAAATCGGTTTTCAAAGACTACTTTGCCGCGGCCAAACGAACCGGAATCCCATGTGCCTTCTTGATCGGAAAAACGGGGCAGGTGGAGTGGATCGGCCACCCGATGCAGCTTGACAAACCACTTGAAAAAGTTGTCGCAGGGGAGTGGGATCGCAAGGCCTTTGCGGTCCAGTTTAAGAAAGCGGAAGAGCAAAGAATGCTAAGCCAAAAATTAGGTTTTGCGATGCGAAAAATTCGTGGAGAAATGAACAGCGGCAACCCGGAAAAAGCACTTCAACTGATGGATACTCTCATGGACGATGCGGAGTTTAAGTCCATGAAAAAGCAACTGACGATGTCACGTATGGGAATTCTAATTTCCGGCAATCTGCCCGAAGCCCCCAGTGAATTAGAAAAATTTACAAACCAGAATAAAGATGATGCGATGGCGCTCAACAGCATCGCCTGGGGCATCTATGAGAAGCACGAGAAGAGAAATGATGTAAGCCCGGAAATCCTGCAGCAGGCTAAAAAAACCGCCGAAGCAGCGGTCAAAGCTGATCCGGATAACGGTGCGATCCTCGACACACTCGCGCATTTCATTTACGTCGTCGATGGCAATCTCGACAAAGCGATCGAAGTTCAACAGAAAGCCATCGCGAATGGCGGTCCACAGAAAAATGAACTCATGGCCTTTATGAAGCAACTCCAGGAAGAGAAAAAGACGGGCAAAAAACCCAAGAAATCAAAGCAAACTTTTGATTTCTAAATTAACAACGAAAAGAATTAGAATCCCATTAAGAACAGACTTTAGCCGAACCACATTTTGCCAGTCCGCCCCCGGGCTGGCTTTTGGCATCCCAATAAAAATCTGTCTCTCGCCTAAATTTTAGTTCCATCCGAACCACGGCAGATCCCAATCGACGAAATGCAGACGATCTTTCAGTTCAAATGCGAGTTAGTTGAGATCCAGGACAGAGCGTGATAAGTTGAAGTCCTTACGATTACATACGCCAGAAAGCACTATTTGATGAATTCCAGAGCCCCACACCGACTGACTCAAGTCCTGAACGTTTCTTTGTTAGCCTTCCTGCTTTTAGCGGCCCACGTATCGCGAAGTGATGCTCAAGAGAAATCAGTTCCTCAATTTAAAGACGGTGAAGCTCAGATAGTCGAAGGATTTAAAAATCCGGAAGACTGGATCACCCACGATTTGTGGGTTGAGACTGATTTTGATTCCGATCAGGATGGTGCACCCGACCGAATGCATGTCTCGGTGACTCGGCAGAAACAGACCGAAACTGAGGGGCTGAAAGTTCCAGTAGTGTACGTCACCAGCCCTTATTTTGCGGGTGTGAGTTCAACTTCTAAAGAGTTCATGTGGGATCCGAACCATGAACTTGGAGAGGTGCCGCCCGAGCGCAATAATCCACCGCAGATTACCACGAAAACTCAACGCCCCTTCATCAGCCAATCTCACCATAGAGCTTGGGTGCCCAGAGGCTTTGCGGTTGTTCACTCCTGCTCACCTGGAACAGGACTTTCGCAGGGATGCCCAACTGTTGGCGGGATCAATGAATCACTAGCTCCCAAAGCCGTAGTCGATTGGCTATGCGGGCGTGCCAAAGGGTACACCACTCCAGATGGTTCAGACGAGGTACTCGCGGACTGGTGTACCGGTAAGGTTGGGATGACCGGAACCTCGTACAACGGCACACTCCCAATTGCCGCAGCGACGACAGGTGTGGAAGGACTCGAGGCCATTATTCCAATTGCTCCCAACACTTCGTACTACCATTACTACCGCGCCAATGGACTTGTCCGGCACCCCGGTGGTTACATGGGGGAGGACATCGATGTGCTCTACAACTTCATTCATAGCGGCGACCCAGAGAAACGCGAACATTGTGACTGTGAAATTCGCGATAAAGAAATGGCGAATAACCAAGATCGACTAACTGGAGACTACAACGATTTCTGGGCGGGTCGAGACTACGCCAATGCACTTGACCATTACAAAGCCGCAACCCTCATGGCACACGGTTTTAACGACTGGAATGTGATGCCAAGCCACACCATTCGCATCCATGAAAAACTAAAAGAGAAAGGCGTGCCCCTGCAAACCTACCTCCACCAAGGAGGACATCGTGGCTATGTACCAATGAAATTGATGAACCGCTGGTTTACTCGCTACCTTCATGGAATTGAAAACGACGTCGAAAAAGATGCAAAGGCCTGGGTCGTTCGCGAAGATGCACGACCCCAAAACCCCACGCCTTATGCCGACTATCCCAACCCCGACGCCGCTCCGGTGTTACTTGAACTGGGCAAGGGTGGAGTGACCACCGGTTCACTGGAGATCGCTGGCAATACAAAATCTCAAGCTGAAGAAACGCTGGTTGACGATGTTCAGTTTAGTGGCAAACAACTAGCTCAATCAGCGGAATCAAAAAATCGGTTGCTTTATGCGACTCCAGCACTCAAAGAGTCGGTTCATCTTTCGGGAACCTCCACATTGAAAATTAAGCTCGCCTCGAACAAACCAGCGGCCAACCTTTCCGTCTGGTTAGTCTCGCTTCCCTTCAGTGATTCCTCCAAACTCAATGACAACATCATTACCCGGGGATGGGCCGATCCTCAAAACAACGTCTCGATGACCGAAAGTGCACCGTTAGAGCCAGGCAAATTTTACGAACTCAGTTTTGAACTTGAGCCAGACGATCAAGTTATTCCTGCTGGACAGAAGATTGGATTGATGATCTTCTCAAGCGACCGGGATTTTACCCTTTGGCCTGACTCTGGTACCGAATTGACGGTCGATCTAAGCGGCACCAAGCTCGAAATTCCCGTTGTCGGCGGCCCTGCAGCTTTTGGGAAAGCGGTTTCAGACTAAAGCAATCCCAGTATTTCCTTCCTACGTGAGCTGACTCACCGTTCCCTTATTTGTTCGGTTGCTAGCTTTGATATGCGCCGGTTTAGCGTTAAGGGATAAAAACCGGCCAATCTGGGGGTGATTTCGGATCCACAGTCGTAAAGTTTGTAGCGATCAATCGTAAAATCGTTATTACTCGGATAAATAAGGTAAAATGCTGTAGGTTCCATCTCTGCTTATTTCTAGCCGAAAAGATAATAAGGGCAGGGACGGTCTTTCCGACTCTCCCCCCCACTTGAAACTAAAGCAGTAAGATTTTCCGTCGTACCGGGATCAAGATTCTGATGTTAAAGGTCAGTCAACACTCAACTCATTCAACAAGGCCAACCGATCGATCCGGGTTGTCGCTGCTGGAGCTGTTGGTTGTCCTGACAATTTTGATCGCCTTGGGCGGGATCGTTGTCTCAACTTTACCCGGCATGCTCAAGAGGACTCAGGTCGCTACCGCTGCTTCCAATATTCCTGAGATTGACGCCACGATTCGACGAACTTCCTTACTTTCCCAAGGTAAAATTGGAAACCGTTTTGATGCTCTAGTCGCGGGATCCGATTCTCTCGACGGCAACATCCCAACCTATATTGGCGGAGCAGAGATTTTTGAAACAACCAACCTGAGTGTTGCCGACGTTGGTGCGCTGCGGGAAATCGGGATTACCGAACTGGTACCGGCAGCTGCGGAAACAATCAATGCCACCTACAATTCCCACGATCAAACTCCCGTAGAAATTGGGTCTGACTCGAACGTTTGTAGTTTGAGCGACGACTCCGCCACAACCATTCTTCCGCAAGACTGGAATTTAGAACCGGCGGAGAATGCCAAATACATCGTGATTGGATTAGGAGAGCAGTGCTCGATGGTAGGTGCCGGTGCACGGGCGGCTTTCTCAGAGAGCCCCGTCCACTTTTCAGATAGCCGCGAACAAAGTCCTGACGAGATGTACTCCCGCTACTTATTGCTAGTCGAAATCAGATCTGTTGACGAACTTAAATCGGTTGCTCGCTATGTCGGAGCAGCGATTCCCGGACGAGATGGAATTCACAGTGTCTCCAAGGAACTGGAGGATTATTACACGGATTAAACTTTCAATAGTTGTTCGTGCCGGTAACAAATCATGGTCTACATCAACACACGAAAAAACCAAATGAACCCTCAGGCAACGCCGTTGAGACTCTCTCGCAACCGCGGCTCGCTGCGTTGTCTGAATCAGCGCGGTTTGACTCTTCTCGAATTGTTAGTCGTGCTGGTGATTTTAATTGCTACGGCTTTGATCATTTTCCCTTCGTTCAACAACATTGATATCGTTTCTCCCACTGGAGAATCCAATAGCCCCGTTGAGATTGCAACGCAGGCCACACTGAACACAGTTCGGGAGGCAATGGCCGGAGAAGATGGTGTCATTGAGTCACTGTCCCACAAAACAAATGCACTTCCTCGGGAAATCAACGATCTGCTCAAAGAAGACGCCCCAGCCCATATGGAAGAAGCAGCCCCTGAACTCAAGAATTACGATCCGGTTAACAAGATCGGCTGGCATGGTCCCTACGTGCATGCGACCGGCCGTAACGAAACAGGCGAACCAACGATCGTAGACGGCTGGGGAAATGAGCTCGAGTTACAAGTTGATTTCGACCAGGACGGGACGATCAATCAAACAGAATCAAAGTTCATTCGTGTGGTTTCAGCAGGCCCAAATGGAGAAATTGAAACGCCGGATGACATCGCGAATATGAAACCGGGTGAGAATGAAGTCAGTGAACTGACTCTTTCGGAATGCGGAGACGATTTGGTGATGTTTCTTCGTTATCCTGACAATCGAAAGTGATTCCGAGACGCCACGCCCGGTTTCACGAGGCCGGCTTGTACGCCGCCTGCCTAGCAAAAACCGAGGACAATTCAGATGGCACGCATTTGCCCAGCCAAATTTAGCCGGCGTTCACCGCACCAGCGAATCCGAGCCGGCTTAACTCTCCTCGAGTTAATGGTCGTTCTGGTGATTCTGGCCATTGTCGCAACTGTCGCTGTTCAGTCGCTGCAACCTCAGGTCGACAGTCAGAGATTCGAATCCGCCGCCAGTTTGCTAGAAGAAATCAAAACAGCAACACTCGGACCTGCCCAAAAATTTCAGCTTGATGGTACACCGATCGTCTCAGGATTCGTCGCCGACGTTGGACGGTTTCCACGAATAGAAACCAGTGATGAAGACGTTGAAGATTTACTTCCGCTAACTGAATTATGGTCCAACGAAAACCAGCTCGCAATTCAGTTCCCCTTCCAGTTTCGCCCCGGTCCGACACAGCCAGTAGACTACTCGACCATTCGGCTCCCATGCGGCTGGAGAGGTCCCTACCTGCAACTTCCGATCGGCACCCAAAGCCTCGTCGACCCGTGGGGACGCCCGCTTGAAACGGTCGTGAACGAGATGGGAACGCTCGAAAAATTACAAATAACGGTTCCGTTATCTAATAATCAAACCGAACCTCAAGTGCTGTCAGCGAATTTGTCAGGCGGAAAAGTTGAGGTAACCGGCAAAGTCCTCCTCGATCGGCCCGAAAGTGCTACCGTTCGGATTGCATTGTTAACCCCCGACCCCAATTCCTCCTTGACGTCGCTCACCGTATTTGACGATGAAGACAAACAGCCGGGATCATTTTTATTTAGTCGCGTCCCGGTCGGTTTTCGAGCACTGGTCGCTGACGTGAACGGAAAACGTCAAATTAAATACTTGCAAGTCACCCCCAGTGGGGCACCTGTCGTTTTTGATTTCCAATCACGTGCGTCCGCCATTAACGAATAGTACGCCCTAAATAAACCCACGCTTTGAAACCAGACTCACTTCATCCATCAAACGCAGCAACCAGAGTCCAAAACCTAAACGTATCCTTGACTCGCTGTTTTTTTTTGCACTGCAATGGCCAAACGATCTGACATTTCGATTCTGCTTTTCTTCGATCGACAGATGGTGCGCGCTGATTTTGGCAAAGACCTCTCCAAACCAAACTTTTTTCTTCGGGAAACAGTCGATGTCGAGTCAACTCTATATGAATCCATCATTCAGGTCACCCAAAATCAACCGCGACTTGGCAATCGGACGCTGGTGCTCTCTGCTGACGTCTGGTCCCAAATCGTACTGCTCCCGAAATTGAGCGTTAGCGGGATCGAGCCCAGTGATTTACAGGAAGTCCTGAAGTTTGAAGCGGAAACTCTGTCGGGCATCGACATCGATGAAATCTCACTTGCCTCAACCGATCTCGGTGCCGAAGACGACTATGAAAAATTCTGGGTCAGTGCGATCAGAAATGCTGATTTGGATGCAATTAACGAACATCTGGAATCTCTTGGCTGCCACGATACGCTGATCGCACATCCTTCCGGTTTCGCTGCCCACAATGAAAAACGAAGTAATCGCCTGACACTTGAGGTTTGGGAAGATCTGGTTTTCCACCTCACTGAAAATTCCACGCGACTCGAACAAGTCAAACAATTATCGATCGAACCGCTGGTTTCGAACGAACCGATCCTCACTGGCAGTCAAAACATCGAGTGGAACGAGGGAAGTGCGACCTTTGAGCATCTGACAGATGACGCAACGGCCAAACATTGGGCCGGTATCGTTGCTGGCAACTACCGCAAACGCCTCGACTCAATTCTCGCACCTCGGCTTAGACATTTTGACCGCTCACCCGCACGGCCAATCCGACATATTTTTTCGGGGGTTATTGCCCTGCTTGTGATTGGGTTTTGTTTTTGGCATGGGCAGTTTATCCAAAAATACAACGAGGATTTACAAACCAAAATCTCAGAAATAGAAGCCCCCGCTGCCCAGAAAAAAAAGAATGATGCCCAACTCATTCAAATTTTGGAAAAACGTGCAGAGGTCGAAACAGCTGTCACGGCTCTTGGAGATGATCTGAAACGCATCACCTTTTTTCTTGAAAGTCAAAACAATCGATTCGCAATTTTACTGGAATTGCTCATCGAAATGCGGACTGAAGACCTCGTAATCGAGCAGGTGGAAGGCACTGAAGAGGGCATTCTCATTTCCGGAGTTTCGCTCAATGGCGAAGCAGCTCAAGGGCTCGCCAAAAGTCTCCGGGAACGCGCTGTCGAACTTGGCTGGGCAGTCAACCCTGCGCGTCAGGAAGGTCAACAAAAACTAACCACAGGCGGCCCCTGGAACTACCAAATTTTATTAGCAGAAACGGGGCCATTCGAATCCGCAGTCCAGCCTCGAAAAAAGAATTGAACAACTAACTAATCCTGCCGCATTTATCGGTAGCGGTCTCCAGCAAGAAAAAAACTATTCTCCAGCCCTAATAAATTTTCATGGCAATCACCCCACTCAAAGATAATTCGAAACGAGAACGGTTTCTCTTGATGCTGTTTCCGGCTGCTTTGATTTTGGCGGTCTACTCCGTTGTTTTCGCAATCCCCTTGCGCCAGGAAAAATCAAAAATTGAGGCTGAATACAAGACGGCAATGCAAGCGAGTGTTTCTGAAGATGCCGCTCAGCTTTCAAAACAATACCTCGAGAATGAAAAAGAAAGCCTGGAAAGACTGAGAACAAGAGAATCCGACTCAAAAGAACAGATTCGAGAATTGAGCCAAAGCTGGAGAAGCCGAAAGTCTCGACTCGACACCTTTGAGAAAATCACCGAATTGATGCGTGACTACAATCTCTCAATCGTCTCACAAGGCGGCACCGAAAGCATGACCGTCTCCTCGTACATGCGTGATCTATTTGAAATGATGAACGAACAAGCCATTCAGGAACCGGTCGAATTCTGGCCCGTAGAAGTCAAAGGTGCTTTTTTTGACGTGTTGAAATTTCTGACTAATGTCAACACAGACGCCAAAAGCATCATCCCCGTTTCAATTACAATGAAGCCGGATCCGGAAAACAAGACGCAAAAAACCTGGACGATCGTTTTCGTTATTTAACAATTAAAAACCGGATCCTGGAGCGGCCAATTTGCCTATCGTTGGAAGAGAACAATGAATCCTCACAACTCATTCCCTGAATTCATGAACGTAATTTTAGTGCGTTCAATAGAGTCCAACGTCTCCGACATTCACTGCTCGGTAGGGGAACCGATCCATTTCCGGGTCGATGGTCAGCTTAACAAAATAGACTTCCCACAGCTTGAACAAAATCAATTCTCTTCACAGCTGGCAGAGGAGTTTTCAAATTCAATACTCACTGAATCTCAGCAGGCTCAACTTGCCTCACGAGGTTCGGTTGATGGTGCATTTTCCATCGACAGCGATCATCGATTTCGTTTCAATATCTACCGTCGGCAAGGGCAGACTTCATTTTCCTTCCGCAGGCTATCCAACGCAATCCCCTCGCTTGAACAACTTGGATTAAACCCGAGGCTTTACGACAAATGCGCGATTCAAGACGGTTTAGTTCTCGTGGTTGGGCCGACAGGTTCAGGAAAAAGTACGACCATCGCTTCCTTAATCGATCGAATCAATACCCAGCGAGCGAGTCACATTATCACGCTCGAAGATCCAATTGAGTTCATCCACACATCGCAAAAGGCACTGGTCAATCAGCGACAAGTTGGCGTAGATGTCGATAACTTCCACCAGGCATTGGTCGATTCAATGCGTCAAGATCCAGATATTATTTTAGTCGGAGAATTAAGAGACGTAGAAACCATCCGCACAGCAATTACTGCTGCTGAAACTGGACACCTCGTGTTCGCTTCCCTCCACGCTGGCGATTGCAAGACTGCGATCGAACGCTTGGTCAGCGCGTACCCGGCTGAAGAACAAGAGCTCGCTCAGAGATTGGTCGCAACGGTTCTGAGAACGATCGTTGTCCAACATCTCTTACCTCGCCTTGCCGATAAAAACCAAACTCCTGATCCAGCAGCAATTTCACAACGCGTGCTTGCGAGCGAGGTCTTGCACGCCAACCAGGCAATTTCAAATTTGATTGCTAACGGCAACTTGAATCAACTCTCTTCGATCATTCAAAACAGCAACGAAGAAGGGATGTGGACTCTCGACGACAGCCTCGCACGATTGTGGCGACAACGTCTGATTTCGGAACGAACTGCTTTCGGACTCGCACGAAACCCAGAAATTCTGTCACAGATCTCACTACGCACTCGAGCTTGAACGATCCCCCATGTCCGACATTGGTAATAACACCGAACTACTCAATATGGATCAAGTCAAAATTGATCCGGTTTGGGCATTGCGCATACCCGCTAACCTTGCGACGCGACGGCAGGTACTACCGTTTACATTACAAAATGACCGAGTCTTGATTGCTTGCAAAGACCTCAACGATGAGCAGAGCATTCAGGCGGTCAGACGCTACATCTCTCATCCAGTCGATGTCGTCGCCGCTGACCCCGAGACACTATTCGAAGCAATTCAACGAATCTTTCAGGATACCGTCAGGTGGAATGGAAACCAAAGTGAACCGGTGCGAATTCAATTTACCGGCACCCAGGTTGACCCCGAGTCTGAAAACATCGTTGCCGTTGGCGACGAAATCTTTCACGCCGCGCTGATTCGACAGGCGACCGACATCCACATCGAACCTTCTTCAGCCGACCTTCGGATTCGCCTCCGCGTAGACGGATTGCTCGATGACTACCGCCAGTTTCCTTTAGCTGTCCATCAACCACTCCTTTCTCGACTAAAAGTGATGTCAGGCATGGACATTGCCGAACGCCGGGCACCGCAGGACGGACGCTTCACGCTCAGTTCGGACCATAATAGCGAAATTGACATCCGCACCGCGACGATCCCGACAAAACACGGGGAGCGCATGACGCTACGTCTACTGGCAACGCAAACTCAAGACTTGACCCTCGGTCGTTTGGGAATGTCTTCGCCAGACCTCGCTCAGTTTGAACGGGTAATCGACCGACCCAATGGGCTGATTTTAATGACAGGGCCGACCGGTTGCGGAAAAAGCACAACACTCTACGGAGCAATTCGGTCTCTGATTAATCGAAAATCGCTCAACGTGATTACGATCGAAGATCCGGTCGAGTACGTCATTGATGGAATCTCACAGGTTGAAGTCGACGCAAATGATAAGGTTAGTTTTCACAAAGCTCTCCGAAGTTCTCTGCGACACGACCCCGATGTCTTAATGATCGGTGAGATTCGAGATGAAGAAACCGCAGAAACTGCCATTCGGGCGGCACTAACCGGGCATCTCGTGTTCACCACGCTTCACGCTAATTCTGCAGTAGGCGCTATTACACGCCTTGCCGACATGGGAATCAAACCATTCTTGATCGGAGCGGTTTCCCGAATGTTTGCCGCCCAACGGCTCGTGAGAAAGCTCTGTCAAAAATGCAAACTGGCTTACGAAATGCCGGAAGCCGAAGCGATCTCACTTGCTTGCCCCGAGCTAACCGGCACCACCGTCTACCGCGCCGGGGGCTGTCGCTATTGTGCGGGCACTGGATTCATGGGACGCATCGGACTGTTTGAGTTCATTGTCTACGACCAAGAGATGGCTCGCGTTGTCGCGAGTCGACCAGACGAAACTTACATTCAGAAATTATTAAACGAAAGACAGCTGCCCGATTTGATGGACGACAGCATCGCAAAGCTGACCCAGGGACTGACCTCCGTCCAACAAATTGCCACCGTCATTAGCCCTTACTAGGACCATGCCAGAATTTCGTTACAAAGCAAGAGACGCGACTGGCGGACCGCGTGTCGGAGTGGTCGATGCCACCAGTCGCTCGGCAGCAGCGTCCCTTCTTCGAAGTCGTGGGCTGATCGTGATCGGCGTTGCTCCCGTCAGCGAGCCGGTGGAATCGAATCTTAAATTAGACCTTTCTCAATACCTTCCCCCGCGGGCTGTCGACGTCGAACTCAGCCTCCAGCAACTCTCGATGATGCTCAAAGGGGGCATGCCGCTACTCTCAGGTCTCATCGCCTTGACAGATGAAGCACCTCGCAAGTCTCTCGGGAAAATTTGGAAGTTGATCGTCAACAATATCCAATCAGGCGACAGCCTCTCTCAAGCAATGAGTAAACACCGCTGTTTTCCTGAATTCACAATTCAACTGATTCGGGTAGGTGAAAGAACAGGTGAACTCCCGCCTGTCCTGGAAAGAGCAGTAACGACCATGCGCTCGCGAAGACGTGGAATCCAGGAATTCTCTTCAGCCTTAGTTTACCCACTGTTGGTCCTGCTTATTGCCGTAGGCGTTACGGCGTATATGGTTGTCTACCTCATCCCGCGACTGGAAATCTACCTCCAAAGCCTTGGGAAAAATATGCCGGCAATGACTCAACGATTGGTCGATACCTCGAGTTTCATGAGACAGTATTATCCGCTTGTCGGAATCATTCTTATTGGCATCGCAGTTTTTTCTATCACGGCCTATCGCTCCAAGGAGGGTAGGATGTGGATCGACCGGAACGCACTGCGAATTCCAATTGTTGGAACACTCTTTAAACTGTGTGAAACCTCAACGTTTGCGAGAAGTTTGAGCGTTATGCTCGAAAGTGGGATCACACTGATTGATGGGTTGGGAACGGTTGAAAAACTATTGTACAATCGTTTTACTGCAAAAACCGTCAACAACGCGCGGGCATCGATCATTCAAGGTGGAAATTTCGCCGATGCAATCGATATAGGTAACGCTTTTGCACCGATGTTGAAAAAAATGGTCTCGGTCGGACAACAGTCTGGAGACCTCAAAGGGGTTCTGGAAGAGGTGGCTGAATTTCACGAAGCTCAATTTCATACATCAATTAAAAGACTGAACTCGATTTTGACTCCGCTGCTAACCATTGGAATCGGCGGAGTTGTTGGCTATGTCTACATCTCATTCTTTGTAGCTCTGCTGGCTGCCGGCAATTAACCCCGGCATCCGCTAGAACAAAGCACACATTTACTAACCCGACACTTTAACTGAAAGCACATCATGAATAATTCAAAATCGATGTTCCTCGTGCTTTCCATGATCGGGTTGATTGGGTTCGCTTTACCAACGCCTTCTGCGGACGCCCAGGAGAAACAGGATCCCACCGCGCCTTCCACAGTGATCGAACAAACACTTTCAAAAATTCGAGATGTCGAAAAACTTGACACGTTCGTCCAACAGAATGCAGCGCTTGTTCAAGAAAACAAAAAACTTAAAGCTGAAATTGCTAGCATTCAAAAGCAGATTGCTAAGCTAACAAAAGACTTGGAATTACAGACGGTCAATTTACGGAAGCAATTGCTGCAAATGCCTACGTTTAACGTCCAATCCAAGATTATCAATGGAAACCGCAGTGCTGCGATTCTAAAATCTAAAGACACAATAATTAGAATTCGCAACAGTACACAGCTATCGGTGCCAGTCTCCGATGGGGTTTGGGTCTTGATGCATGTCAAGAATATCTCTAAAGAAATGATCGAGTTGTACTTTCCAGAGCTGGAACGTACCGTTTATTTGTACGATTAACCCCCCCAATCTGTCCAATTCACGACACAGGCATTGTTCTGGCCTCGGTGGATTTGGAGAAACCATGACACGGATGTTACCGAACGCTTGGGCGCTCGCATTTCGCTGCTCGCTCCTGCTCCTGACTGCACTCTTATTTTCCGCTGGCCTGGCGGACGGTCGAAGTTTGCATGCGCAGGTTCAAAATCCAACTCCAAACGCACCCACCCCGATTATTCAGGAAGCACCGCCAGTTACTCCGGCGGTCGATCCTAACAATCTAGATCCTCTCATTGACACCGACGATCCTC
Source organism: Pirellulaceae bacterium (assembly GCA_011087765.1). Taxonomy (GTDB): domain Bacteria; phylum Planctomycetota; class Planctomycetia; order Pirellulales; family Pirellulaceae; genus Mariniblastus. The sequence continues at coordinate 5,448 of JAALLA010000077.1, read as the reverse complement.
TCTTAATGTCGTTTTCAGATCGCTTAGTCATTCCTGACGAGACGATTGAGATGATCGATTTTCGAGATCAAGAACTCGGCGAGGCCATGCGGCTTTTTTCTGAACAATCCGGGATTAACATCGTTCCCTCGACCGACGCCAACAAGATTAAGATCAATCTTTTTCTCCGCGACGTCAAAGCGATGGACGTTTTAGAGAACCTCACCAAAACTCACGATTTATATTATCGCATTGATGAAAAATCCGGAGTCATCCGGATTCACACCACCGAAGAGTATGAGGAAAACCTAGCCAGTTTTCGAGATGAGCAAACCCATGTTTTCACTCTACTATATCCCAACCCCGTTGACGCCGCTGTGGCAATCCGGGACCTGTTTGGCGATCGAGTCGTCCTTAACTTTGGCGTCGGCGACCAGGATTCCGTACTTGATCTCGTACACCGACTCAATCGGTTTGATTTAGTTGACAGCCGCAACCTTGGCCTCGGTTCGTTCCAGGGCCAGACTTATGGTGGCCGCTCATTTAATTCGCTCAATGGCATGGGGGGATTTAGTACAAATCCAGCGTACCGCAACAGTCGCAATCGAGCGATTGATGAAACTGAGCCGTTGAGTAATTTGTCTTCCGATGAAATTCAGCAACTTATCGACGCAATTAACGAAAGATCAACACGCTCCGAGCTTCCAGAGAACCTCGACGACCCCATTTCAAAACTGCTCAAAGAGCGGCAAGCGACGATTTATGTAACGGTCGTTCGTAGAAACAATCAAGTCGTGGTTCGCACCGGTGACGATGCGACGATGAAACAGATCGAAACTCTGATTCAGAGCCTCGACGTCCCCACGCCGTTAGTATTGCTCGAGCTCAAGGTTATGAGAATTCTTCTCGACGATGAATTCCGGAGTGTATTTGACTACCAGTATTCTGACGGATCGACCACTGCCGGCAGCTTTACAACGGGGGACATTTTACCAACTCCGTCTGATAAATTTGCTGGCGACGCAAGAAAAATTGCTTCGATGATTCCCGGGGGATCTGTCTTAAATCAAGGTGATTTTACATTTCAGGTTGTCAGCAACAACTTCCGCGCCAGGATGCAATTACTTGAAGACGATAACCGAGTCACCATTCTAAACTCCCCGTTACTGTTAACCGCCAATAACGAAGTCAGTCGAATTTTTATCGGTGAGACAATTCCATTGACCATTGGTTTCAGTCCCACACAAATTGTGGGCACCTCGGCCACGAGTTCCAACACCATCGCGGGGACCCCGATCACAGAATTACGCGATATTGGACAGTCACTTTTGATTACTCCCAGCATTAATGCTGACCGCACCGTCACCTTGCGGGTCGTTCAAGAAAATGCTCAACGAGTCGTGGACGGTGGAAAAATCCCGGTACTCGGGCTCACTAACTCTACGCAAGAATTTGTCGTCGATACAGTCACCCGAAGCACCGTTAGTGGCACGGTAGTCGCAAAAGACGGTTTGGCAGTTGTAATGGGTGGACTGATTGAAGACGAAATCTCCGATCAGCGCCAGAAAGTACCCGGTCTGGGAAAACTGCCAGTCTTCGGTTTCTTTTTCAGGAAGCAAAACACCAGTCGCATTCGGCGTGAATTGGTTGTCATGATTAGACCCTATGTGTTCAACACTCCTTCTGAGTCTGCTGCCATCAGTCAAGATTTATTGAGGCAACTGAGCGTGCACCCCAGTGCCTTAAATGGAGAGGCAACGCTTTCAACTTTTTCACCGAATGAAGTTCTTCAGACCGAACTTGACGACTGTGGGTTACATAAATTTTTTAAATTCCACAACATCGTGCCGCAAGCTTACTAAGGTTTTTCAATCCTTTACCCGTAATATCAATTTTGATTGCTCGCCCATTGAATAACACCCACCTCCACGTTCGACTCAATTCTCTCGGCAGGGCCTTCGCTCTTCGCTTCGGGGGAATACTGTGTCTTCTCATTGGAATTGGATTGAGCGGATGTTCGCTCTTCAACGTTGATTCAGAAACCCCTGATACAGACTTATTAAAAAAAACAATTTTAGAAACCGATGAGGTTCCTTCACCGAACAAGCAGTATGATTCATCCGGAAAACCTATCCCGGAAAAACTCAAACTTGCCGGAGGCCTTGCCCTTGGAGATACCGGAAACCTCGCTTTTACCGGGGAATCTCTGAGCGTTGTCGTCAAGGAAATGATTGAATCGGAGCGTTGGAACTCGCTCCGCAATATAGCCATTCTTTACCCCGATATTGCCACAAAAATAATGTGGGGAGAAGGCTCCAACCAACTCTCCTCCAGTCAGCGAGAGGTCCTCGCCCGGGCACTCGATTTACAATGGACCAAGGGAGAGCAGGACACTTGGCAGTCATTCGTCCAACAGCAATACAACCAGGGGAATGCGGGAAACTACCTCGAAAACAGAAACCGCTTTCTTGCGTTTCTGCAAGTCAACGATACCAAATCAGCCTTCTCTCTTCAGTTGTCCAAGACCGCAAAGAAAAGCAACTCACAAATCGCAGAAGCAGAATCCTTGCGGCTCGAAGGAATCGCTTACTTGATGAACGAGGATTACGAAAACAGTATCAAGTGCTTGAGTCGAGCCCGAACTCTCCAGGAACAAACCCAGCCGATTCAGGCAGCTCACACTGGACTTCTACTTGGAGAGGCCTTTCGCCATGCTGAGCAATTAGAACAATGGCAAGCAAGTTGGCTCACAGCGATTGAGCTTCAGAGTAGTTTTGCCGTTGATGGCAATCTCAAAGATCCAGCTTTTTGGAGCAAGGCAGCGTTCCTAAGGCCCGTCTCGACCCAATGGCCGGCAGAAGTGATTGGACGCCTAGAACATTCCTTAAGAAACGAAAATCTTGAATTTGGTTTTAGCGAATCTTCGATCGACGAAGCAGTTGTCTGGGCGACGATCGGTATCCAAAGCCTGAAACGCCATGAATCTCAAAACTCAATTCTAGCGTTTAAGAAATCAGAAGCACTGATCAATGGCGTTTCGCTCCGAGAAGAACTACAAATGCAACAGGCGCTCGCCATGATCGATGGAGGCCAACAAGGACCTGCATCAGCCATTCTTCTTAGGCTTGGATCTCAACCGTCGCTGTTGGGAGATCGTGCCAAAGCAATTCTCGCAACGCTTAAATTACAAAATGGCAGCATCGCACAAGGCATGAATCTACTCCAGTCAGCCATCAAAACTTCCAGCCAGTGGCCAGTTCACGAACGGCTACGTGCTCAAGCGGATTACGGATTGGCCTATTTGATGCGTGGGCGGGAAGAGCAGGGGATTAGCTTGCTAAATTACGTTTACGATGAATTTCTAAAATTACAAAGCTATGAAGATGCCTCGCAATGCCTCGCCAACATCGCAACCTACTATGAAAAGACTGACCAAAAGGCGAAACACCGAATTGCTCTAAAAAAATTACAGTCTTTCGAAATCAGATAGAGTCAAGCAAGCGTTTTCGCTTTCTCGGCCGCCTGGCGTTTTTTCTTCTTTCTTCGCTTAACTCCAATCGGCAACCACCACAGGTAAACGCCTGTGAACCATAACCCAAGCAAAACCAGGCCGTTAGGAAAGAAAACCCACAGCTTTGCCGCATCGCTGAAGAAAGATCCATCGTGAAGACTTTCGATAAAATCAGAACGGCGATAATTCACCGCCCGCACCTCGGAAGTCTGAATATCGACTTGAACCTCCCACCGGTTTTTACACTGAACCTTGGCGATTCCTTTACTGGGACGAACGTCGATGCGGTCGATGTCATCCCAACTCAAAACGTCAGATTGCGGAACCGAAACTACCGATTGAAGTAAGCGATCCCATTCTACTTCGGGAATTCGACCAACTCCTTTAACCGTTGCCGGCTGCACCCAGGTAGACTGTTTTTTGATTTGGAGCAACAATCCTGAACCAATAACCAGCAGTAGCGGCAAGCAAGTTAACACCGCTCCCCAGCGATGTAATTTTCGGGACCAGCGATTCCAGGAAATGGGCATATGGGAAAACGCTCAACAACAAATCACAGAAATCGTAATCAGTACCAGATCAATTTAAAATTGGAACAGCAACAGTCCGTCTCCACGACAGCTTGTTTACCGACTCCCAATTCGCAATTTTTCTAGATCCGCTTCAAGTCTCTGACGGGTTTTTTCAACGGTTGAAATCTGGCTTTTCAATTCTTTTAGATCTGTCCCATAAACGGCTTTCTTTTCTTCAATAACCTTCAGGCGTTTTTTCAGATCAGAAATTGATTTATTTAATTCTTCAACCCGGGCTCTTTCCTGATTGTATTTCTGCTCAAGCACGGTTTTTTTATTTGGGAGGTGCGAATACTTTTCATCCATCTCCGTCAGCTCTTGAGAGATGCTTTTAATCTCCGCTTGGTTTACTTTCTCCGGTGCCTTGTCGCCAGTCTTGAGGTCTTCGATAACGTCACGTATCTCGTTGACTGGCAGTGCTAAACTAGACACTCGACCCGCCCTCGCTATATTGATCCCGACGATATTTCCCGAGAGATCAACGATTGGGCCTCCACACGTCTTAGAAGTTAACATTGAGTCGTGCTGGAATGCCATTGGAAATTTCTTTCGCCGGCGACTCAGAACACTTCCCATGCTATTTTGCATGTTGCTACGCTTACTGTTGGGTGAGAGCTTATCCTGTTCACCAAGGCTCAAACGCAACTCCATTTCCTTTTCACCACGAAAAATACCGAGCGTCACACGATCATTCACATCGTATTGGCCGATCGCATCACGAACGCCGATGATATCTTTAATCTCAAGATCATCGATCTTGAAAATAACATCGTTCACCCAAACATCTGCAAAATCGGCGGGTGAACCCGGTATTACAGATTTGATGCGGACACCTTTGTTATCCTCAACATCTTCCATCATGATTCCAATAAACGGTTTCGAAGAGGGAATTTCCCGAGCGTCAACGCTGACGACACCAATCGTCGCCTTTCCTTCTCCACCCGCTTTGGGCGTAGCCAACCATCGTCCTGTCTGCGGAGCCGGGTCGTTGCTCCATTGTCCAACAGGCAAATCAGTCGCTTCAATTTTAAGAAGTGCGAGATCTGTTGGCTTATCAATACCAATTACTTTAGCAGCCAAAACTTTTCCATCCGGCATCTCAACACCTAATTTACCCCGCAACTCGCTCGCCTTGGTAAGAACGAGGCCATCGGCATCAACCACAGTCCCCAAAGCGACTTGTCGCGTACCCGAAACGACCTGAACAGTAGACGCGTCAACTGAACCCAAAATCGAATCGAAAATCGAAACAAAACTGTCGGATTGTTTTGAATACTTGCTAACCGATTGAGATTTATTGGTGTTGAACCTATTTCTAAAAGAGGTGCGTGCTTTCTCGGCAAGACTCTTTGTCTCCGAATCCTCCGCATCCTTTTTCTGATCCTT
>JAALLA010000349.1 GCA_011087765.1 Pirellulaceae bacterium | reverse complement strand
GATGCTGTGATTAAAAGAGAGCGGGCTTCGCAAATGCGGTTAGAGCAGCTGGCCGTGCTCCGAGAACGAATCGAGACGCTTGAGTTGGAACGACGCGGCTTTATGGATAATTCTCTTCGCGGTCAAAAACAACAAACGACCGAGTGGAGTTTGGTGGAGTTAGAAATTAATAATGTTGTTGCTGCCATTAATGAAATTGGGGAACAAAGGGCGGGTGTTGTCAGTGAATTTAAAAATTACGAGACGCCGCTCAATTTGGATTCATTGGGGGCACTTCGGCAACACGTGGAAGTAGACCCAGTGAGTCCCGAACTGTCATCGCTTTACGCACGACTTGACCATGTCGAGGGGCAGATTCATCGCTGGAGAAAATTTCAGCTGAGTGTTCACGAGCAGCGAGTTCAGATTCGCGATGAGATGGCGGCGTGGAATGGGTTGACGCTTGATTCAAACGAACATCCCTACCATCACTCCCGAGAAATATTGGTCTCTTTGGAAAACAAGGTAGATGAGGTTGATCGCAACGCAAAACACTGGGGAGATGCAGCAGCGGCGCGAGTTGACACTGCCAGTATGGCGAGGACGGTGGGCGGGATTTGCAACAGCATGCGAGACGATCTGTATGGACTGTGTGATGAGTTAGCCCATCAATACAAACACATGCGGCATAAATCTGCAGCAGTTGAATTGAGGCAGTTGCGAGGACTCTACAACGAAATTGGTTCCAACCTGAAAAAATTAGATCTCGAAAGAAAATCCATCGCAGAACTCATTCGAGAATCGGATGTTTTTGGGGCAAATTTAATTTCTTTAAGCGATCCGAGTTTTATTGCAACCGCGCGAACATTCGGCTACGAAAATGCCCGTGATCAGTACTTTGCAGAGACTATTGCACAGGTAAGCGGTGCAGGGGAGACTGGAGATGATTTTCAAAATCGCCTAAACGCACTGGATTCGCGGCGAACTGAGTTGTTAGCCAGTGCGCGTTCTTTGGAAACTGAGCTAGGGCTCTTGCGTCAAAGACATCTGTCTTTGCTTGAGCAGCGGGCGGCCTTGCTCCAATTCGAAGAACCGATGAAGTCGTCTTTGAAAGTCAAAGAAATTGACCAAAAGTTGATTTCATTAAGGTATCAATGCGAAGCCTTGACCAGCCAGAGTGAGATTGATTTACCCTCGACCAACCCCATTGTCGAAGGAGTCAGCCTTGCGATGGAGCGGCTGACCGAAGGGGCGTATGACGCAATTTGGTTGCGAAGTTCATACCATGCCGGGATATCGAATGAGGTGGCGGCTGCTACGGTCGAATTGATCGTCAGAAACCGGGTGGGGCATGAAGTTGAATTTTCACTGTTAGCCCCTGAGCTGCAGAATCGAGTTTACTTAGCTCTGATTCTTGGAGTGAAGAATCATTTACGCGATAACGGGATTGAGATCCCGACGTTTATCGACCACGCTTTTGCTCACTTCTCCAACGACGACGTACAGCAGGTGCTCGAGCATGTTAAAGGTATGACTGGATTAGAGCATCAAATAATACTCTTGGGACGTACGGTTAATACGGCTTCGCTGATTCCAGCAAACGTCTTCGAGATACCGACAACGCCTCCGGTCGCTGAGGTTTATCCTGCGGGCAGTATTCACGATATTGTTAAAGAGCCAAGTGTTACGATTGCTGCCGAAGCCGAGTGGCGGCCGGAGGATTTCGTAGCGACGGAAGTTTATGCGGCGGGTTTTCTCCCTCGTCCGTATCCGCTCTCAAAGTACCCCCGTTCCCAAACTCAGTGGGTAATTGAAGATGATGATTCAATTGTGAGTTTACCATTTCCAGTTTCCGGACAGCGGCAAACGGCTGGTCAGGAGATCGAGGCGGCTTCTCCTCAATCGAATCAAGCTGCAGTCTCATCCGTATCAGTCAGTATGATTGGCGACCGGCTAGGGTATGTTTCTAGTATTGATGAAACGACAAAGTTGGATCGAATGGGATTTTTCGATACCAAGCAGCTGAGATTGTTTCACGATCAGGGGATTGAGAGCGTTGGCGATCTGTTGGTTGTGGATGAGGACGTGGTTGGAGAACTCAATCTCCATGCAGAACAGCTCGATCGATGGCAAGCACAATTGTGGCTTTTAATGCATGTCCCTGGCCTTAGAACACCGGATGCGAAAGTCTTAGTTGCGTGCGGGATTACAGATCCGGAGCACTTGGACACCTCGTTCCCGCAGCAGATTTTAGAGCGTATCGAACGATTTTTCTCGACGAGCGAGGGTCGGCATTTTGGAGTCAATCGAGACTCAATAACGCTGGATCGGATTAACGGCTGGTATCGGTCTCTTGACCGCGCTCGGGTGGAGACGGAGAGTCACAATGCCTCCGAACCCGAGGAGCTAAGAATTCGGCCCGAAGGAAATTCAGACAGCGGGAGTGGGAATCGTAAACCTGGAGATCGTAAGCCGTATCAGAGAACTGCCCGTGGTTACCAGGCCAGAGATTTCGCGCCCGATGGAAATGTGATGAAGGCCAGGCGTGCCTCGAAAACGGCTCGACTCTCAAAGAAGAACAACCAGCCCATGCTGGCTCGCCCCCCACGCATGCACTCTCACGCCGCGGCGGCTCAGGTTGCTCCTAGTCTTCCGCCAATTTCGGTTCAGCAGGATACAAAAGCAGATAGCGGTAAACCAGCAGGAAAAAAGAAAAATGCAAAGTCTTCTGCACTGAAATTTTATCTTGATTTAAGTGATCATGTGGAAGCGGCTCCGTCGATCGGTCCCAAAACTGCTGAGAGATTTGAGAAAATTGGGATCAGTACGGTAGCTGATTTTTTGAAACACACTGCAGAATCGATGGAGACAAAGCTAAACTATAAACGGATCTCAGAGAAAGTTATTCGAGTTTGGCAGCATCAGGCACGGTTGGTTTGCCGTATTCCAAATCTGCGAGGCCATGATTCGCAATTGCTGGTCGCTTGTGGCATCACCGAACCTGAAACTCTAGCGACGATGCAACCGCAAGCTCTCTTCGAAATCATTGCCCCGTTCGCTGAAACCAAAGAGGGTCAGAAAATCATTCGCAATGGTAAAAACCCCGATTTGGAAGAGGTCAGCAATTGGA
>JAALLA010000348.1:3055-3122 GCA_011087765.1 Pirellulaceae bacterium | reverse complement strand
TGGCTTCTGGTTTGGCTTCTGGTTTGGCTTCTGGTTTGGCTTCTGGTTTGGCTTCTGGTTTGGCTTC